>JACDEN010000114.1:307-7652 GCA_013816415.1 Planctomycetota bacterium | reverse complement strand
AGTCCAGCCTGGGCATCGAGGATGTGCAGGATGCGGTGGTTCATGTGTTGCAGGAGAGCGGCTACTACGACGCCGCCAAATCCTACATCCGCTACCGCGACGATCGCGAACGGTTCCGCCGCGAGCGGCGCGTGCGCGGCGACGGCGCCGCGGCGGTCAACCTCTCGGTCATCGATGCCGACGGCCGCCGCCGGCAGTGGGACCGCTCGTGGATGGGCGACCTGCTGGCCTCGCGGTACGCCCTCGACCGCAAGGCTGCCACCGACGCCCTGATCCAGGTCGAGAGCTTCATCGCCGAGAGCGCGATCACCGAGATCGGCACGCCGCTGCTGCTGAGCCTGGTCGACGCCGCCCTGGTGCGCTGCGGCATGCACTCCATCGCCGCGGAGTACGCCCCGCTGCGCATCGACCGTTCCGAGGCCCGGCAATCGCTCACGTCCTCCGCCGACGGCCTGCAGGCGGTGCTGCGCAGCGGTCAGCGCACGCTCGAGCAGCTGTCGCTCGCCGAGTCGTACCCGCAGCAGGTGCTGCGTCTGTATTGCCGCGGCCGCCTGTGGATCGATGGCCTCGACGATCCCCGCCGCGGCAGCCAGTTCACCGCCACCATCGACGGCAGCTCGAACCCCTGGCAGGTGCTGACCCACGCCTATACCGTCGCCGCTGATGCCCTGCGGCGCTGGCGCCGGATCCACCTCGTGCTGCCGCCGAGCATCCTCGGCCATCTCGAGCGCGGTGCCGCCGCCCTGGTGCAGCCGCTGCTCGCACTGGCGCAGATGGCGCACGTGTACCTGTATTGCGACGGCCGCACGCCGCTCCTGAACAACTGGCCGTTCAAGGGCCACCGCATCTCGATCGCGACCTACAACGACGACTTCCTGCTGCTGCGCCAGCTGCAGGAGATGAATCTGCACATGCTTTCCGGTTCCCACCTGATGCGCGGCGGCTACCGCGCCCGCGTCTCGGTCGAGCTCGCGCTGAACGCGCAGGGGCTCGAAGGCGAATTCTCGCAGATGGATTCGCTCGCCATGGGACTGGTCGCGGCGGCGAAGGTGCGGCTGGAGCAGCTCGGAACCGCGGACATCGCCGACGCCGACATCCGCTTCGCCATCTTCGGCCTGGTCCTGCACTCGACCTCGAACGAATACCTCGAGCGCCAGATCATCCAGGAGGGCCTGCGCAACGGATTGAACGTGACGCGCAGCGCGCATCTGCCGGAAGAGGCGTGCGCGCACTTAGGGCGGCTGCTGGAATAGGAGTGGGTGGTTGGAGTTGGGTTCTTGGTTCTTGGCGGTGCCAGCCTGTAGATTTTGCCGGTTGATGCTCAGACAGCGATATCAATACCCACCAACCACCAACCACCAACCATTTTACCAATTCACACTGGGAAAAGCGTGCTCGAAACTAAACTGCCGCGCATGACCACCGGGCCCCGCTTGTCGATCGTCGCGATCGGCGCCCACCTCGACGATCACTGGTACGGCATGGGCGGCACGCTCCTGAAGGCGGCGCGGAAAGGCTACCAGGTCACCGTCATCCAGGCGGTTTCGACCTACTGCGCGTGGCCGGTGGTATGCGGACGAGAGGCCGAGATCAAACCGCAACTCCAGCGCATCTCGGCCGAGGCCGGGATCGCGCTCGTCACCCTCGGCCACGATTACCTCCGCCTCGAGAACGGCCAGGCGCTGAGCGGTCAACTCGCGCAGCATCTGGCCGACGCGAAGCCGGATCTGGTGTTCTGCCCGTGGGAGGAGGACTCCAACCAGGATCACGCCGCCCTCGGGATCGCGTCGCGCGTGGCGGCGATGCACGGGGCCTGCTTCCTGCCGCCCGACCGTGCGTACAAGCCGCCGCGGCAGATCCTGCAGTACGCGCTGGACATCAATGCGCGCACGTTCCGACCCGAGGCCTTCGTCGACATCGGCGGGGTGATGTTCGATTTCCTGACGCTCAACAACGCCTTCGACGAGATGTATTCGACATCGCCCGGATGGCCCGACGCGCTGCGGCGCCTGACCGTCATCGACCATCGCCAGGGCGACCGCTCGATCCTGGTCCACGCCCAGTCGGAATTCATCCTCGGCCGGTCGATCGTGCGCGGGGTGCAATGCGGCGCACGCTACGCCGAGGGCTTCGCGCGCTACAAATCGGCACCGGCGGACGTCGACCTCCTCGCCCAGATCTAGCAGGGTGCTGATAAGCACCCTGTGGGGGTTGAAGGGGGCGCACCGCCCCCTGGACAAAAAGTCAAAGCTCATGAATTACCGGCAAAATAGCGACCGCAGGGCGCGCCGGGAATTCATGAGCGCTAGCAGGATGCTGTTTATCAGCATCCTGCTAGCCCAACTCGGATCGGCTCCAAGTTTCCTCTTGTGCTCCGGAGGTTTGTTGCGATCCCTACGCCTGCAACGTTAGGGAAGCAGGAGTCCGCATGGCACAGGATGCATCAGTCGCACCCAAAGAACGGGTGAACATCGTCTACCAGGCCTCGACCGGTGGGGCCCGCCAGGAAAAGGAGCTTCCGCTCAAGGTGCTGGTGATGGGGGACTTCACCCAACGCGACGACACGACCCCGCTCGAGGAGCGCAAGCCGGTCAATGTCACCAAGGACAATTTCGACGACGTGATCGCGAGCCAGCAGATCAGTCTGGACATCCAGGTGCCGAACCGCCTCGCCCAGGACGGCGGCGACCTGCCGGTGCAGCTGGCGATCCGCTCGCTCCAGGATTTCGGGCCCGAGTCGATCGCGCGCCAGGTGCCCGAACTGTCGAAACTGCTCGAGCTGCGCGAGGCGCTGTCCGCGCTGAAAGGTCCGCTCGGCAACGTGCCGGCCTTCCGCAAGAAGATCCAGGATCTGATCGCCGATCCCGCCGCGCGCGCTGCGCTGCTGCAGGAACTCGGCGCCGCTGCGACCTGATCCGCCCTCCGACTCGCGCCCCGCACGCTCAGCACGCACAGCTCGCTTAAGGAAGCCCCATGGCCAACACCTCATCCGCCAAAGCCGCCGCCGCTCCCGCAGCAGCCACCACCGCAGAGGGATCGCTCCTCGACCAGATCATGGCGCAGACCAGGCTCGCACCCCAGGACGACGGCTACGCGATCGCGCGCAAAGGAGTCGGCGCGTTCATCGCCGAACTGCTGGCCGGCCGCGATGCGGCCAAGGTCGACAAGCAGGCGGTCGACGCGATGATCGCCGAGATCGACCGCAAGGTCGGCAGCCAGCTCGACGAGATCCTGCACGAGGATCGCTTCCAGGCGCTCGAGTCGGCCTGGCGCGGCCTCAAGCTGGTGATCGACCGCGCGGATTTCCGCGAAAACACCGTGATCAAACTGCTGAACGTGTCCAAGGACGGTCTGCGCGCGGATTTCGAGGATGCGCCCGAGGTCGCCCAATCCGGCCTCTACAAGCTGATCTACTCGGGCGAGTACGGCCAGTTCGGCGGCGAGCCCTACGCCGCCCTGATCGCCAACTACGATTTCGCGCCGACGGCGCCCGACATCGCGTTGCTGCAGAAGGCCGCGAGCGTGGCGACCATGGCCCATGCGCCGTTCATCGCCGCCGCGGCGCCGAAGTTCTTCGGCCTCGATGATTTCGAGCGCCTGCCGAACCTCAACGACCTGAAGTCGATCCTGGAGGGGCCGCAGTACGCCAAGTGGCGCTCCTTCCGCGAGAGCGAGGACGCGCGCTCGGTCGGCCTCACCCTGCCGCGGTTCCTGCTGCGCCTGCCGTACGGCCAGGACACCGTGCCGGTGAAATCGTTCGCGTATCAGGAGGACGTCGGCGGCGAGCACGGCAATTACCTGTGGGGCAACGCGGCGTTCGCCTTCGCCACGCGACTCACCGAGAGCTTCGCCAAGTACCGCTGGTGCCCGAACGTCATCGGCCCGCAGAGCGGCGGCTCGGTCGACGATCTGCCGCTGCACCACTTCCAGTCGATGGGCGACCTCGAAACCAAGATCCCGACCGAGGTGCTGATCTCGGAGCGCCGCGAATTCGAGCTCGCCGAAGAGGGCTTCATCGCCCTGGCGATGCGCAAGGGTTCCGACAATGCCTGCTTCTTTTCGGCGAATTCCTGCCAGAAGCCCAAAACCTTCGGCAACAGCGCCGAGGGCAGGCAGGCCGAGACCAACTATCGGCTCGGCACGCAGCTGCCGTACCTGTTCATCGTCAACCGGCTCGCCCACTACATCAAGGTGCTCCAGCGCGAGCAGATCGGTTCATGGAAGGAGAGCTCGGATCTCGAGCGCGAGCTCAACGCCTGGATCGGCCAGTACGTCGCCGATATGGACAATCCCCAGGCGTCGGTGCGCAACAGCCGCCCGCTGCGCAATGCGCAGATCACCGTCGAGGACGTCCCCGGCGACGCCGGCTGGTACCGCGTGGGGCTCAAGGTGCGGCCGCACTTCAAGTACATGGGCGCGTCGTTCACCCTGTCGCTGGTCGGAAAGCTCGACAAGTGAGCGGCTCCCTGGTGGCCGCGCGGCCGCCTGGATGAGCCCGTCGGCATCGCTGTTCGAACGTCTGGCGCGGCCGGCTCACGCGCCGAGCGCCATCCGGGACCGCGGCGCGCTCCTGCGGTCGATCCTGGCCAATCTCCAGAACCTGCTGAATACCCGCGTCGGTTCGGCCGCCGCGCAGATGGACCTCGGAACGCCGGCGGCGAACGAGATCGCCCTCGATTTCCCAGCGTCCCTCAGCCGCCTGCAGGAGTCGATCCGAGCCTGCATCCAACGCTACGAACCCCGTCTGCGCGCCGTCGAGGTGGCGTTCGTCGACACCGCGCGCGATGCGCTGCTCCTGCACTTCCAGGTCACCGCGCGCCTGGTCGGCGATGAGCACGACGGCCTGCTGTTCCGCACCACCGTCGATCCTTCCGGCCGCCTGACCATCCGCACCTGAACCATGTCGTCGCTGCCGAAATACTACCACGACGAGCTCGCGCACCTGCGCGGACTGGGACGCGAATTCGCGCGCATCCATCCCGGCGCGGCGCCGCATCTGGCCGCCGAGGGGTCAGATCCGGATGTCGAGCGGCTGCTCGAAGGCTTCGCCTTCCTCACCGCGCGCATCCGCCAGAAGCTCGACGACGATCTGCCCGAGCTGACGCACGCAGTGCTCGACCTGTTCTGGCCGGGCTTCCTGCGTCCCATCCCGTCGATGGCCGTGGTCGAGTTCTCGCCGATGCCGCAGGCCCGCGACGTGGTCGAGGTGGCGCGCGGCGCCGTGCTCGAGTCGGTGCCGATCGACGGCGCGCGCTGCCGCTTCCGCACCGCGTACGACGTCGCGGTGACGCCGGTGCGGCTCTCCGCGCTGACGGTGGTTCCGGATGGCGGCGGCTGCCTGCGGCTCACCTTCGACCTTCCGGAGGGGGCGTCGCGCGATCACCTCGGACTGCAGCGGCTGCGTCTGCACTTCGGCGGCGAGGGCGTCTCGGGCAGGTGGCTCCGGCAGGCGCTTTTCGGCGCGTGCCGTGGCGTGCAGGTCGTCGTCGATGGTCATGACCCCGTGGCGCTTCCCGCCGATGCGATCCGGCCGGTCGGCTTCGTGCACCACGAGGCGCTGCTGCCCGATGCGGCGGCGTCGATGCCGGCGCTGCGGCTGCTCCAGGAATATTTCGCATTCCCCGCGAAGTTCCTGTTCCTCGACCTCATCGGTCTCGACCGCGTCGCGCCGATGGGGACGCGGCCCTCGTTCACCGTGGTGTTCCAGCTCGAACGCCTGCCCGAGGGCATGCCGCAGCTCACGGCCGCCGACGTGGTGCTCAACTGCACGCCCGTGGTCAACCTCTTCGCATGCGACGGTGATCCCATCCGCGTCGACCACCGGCAGGGCGAGTACCGCGTGCGCGCGGCCGGCCACGATCCGTCGCACGCCGAGGTCTATGCGATCGACCGCGTCGAGGGCGGCGCGCGCGGTTCCGACAGCCGGACGTACGCGCCGCTCTACCACCGCGGCCGGCGGCGCGACGACCGCTCGCCGCAATACCAGCTCCGCCGCCGCTGTGCGCTGGATGGCGATGGCAGCGATGTCGCGATCGCGGTCACGTCCGATCCCGCATCGCGCCCAGAGACGCTGTCGCTGGCATTGACCTGCACCAATCGGCAGCTTGCCGCCAGCCTGGGCATCGGAGACATCCGCGTGCCCGGAGCGAAGACGCCGACCGGGGTGCGCTGCCGCAACCGTACTCGTCCGACCCCGCCCATCGCCGCGCCGTCCGATGGCGCGGTGCATTGGCAGATGCTGTCGCACCTCGGCTTGAATGTCGAGTCGCTGGTCGACATCGAATCGCTGCGGCGCCTGCTCGACCTCTACGATCGCCGGCCCGAAGCGGCGACGGCCTCACGTCGGCGCGTCGAGGACGGCATCGTCTCGGTGCGCAGCGCGCCCGCCACGCGCCTGGTCGACGGCCTGCCGGTGCGCGGCATCGCGATCGAGCTGACCATGGCCGAGGAGCAGCCAGGGTCGGCCGGCGACCAGCACCTGCTGGTGTCGCTGCTCGACGAGTTGTTCAGCCAGTACGTCAGCCTCAATTCCTTCAGTCAGCTGACCGTCGTCCGCGCGGGCGGCGTGGTGAGCGACCGGCGCCCGGCGCGGCTCGGCGGACGGGCCTTGCTGTGAACGCGGCCGCACCCGCGAGGCAGCCGCTGAAGGAACCGGATCGGGAGCCGACCCTGATCGAGGATCTCCTCGCCCGTCCGCGGTCCTTCCCATTGCTGCAGGCGACGCGGCTGCTGCAGGCCGCCGGCGCTGCGATCCGCTTCCGGCCGGCGCTGCATCTCGCATTTCCCGCGGCGGAAGTGGAATCGATCCGCGAGATCGCCCCGGGTCCGCCGCGGGTCTTCGAGATCACCACGCCGGTGCTCGGCCTGTACGGCCCCGGTTCACCGCTGCCGGCCTTCGTCACGGAATTCCTGCTCGATCAGGACGACCAGGGACGCGCGCGCGATCTCATCGACCTGTTCAATCATCGGCTCCTCGCGCTGTTCCATGAGGCCGCGGCCAAATACCGGCCGATTGCCGATGCCGCGACCGGCGAGCGCTGCCGACGGCTGATCGCCGAGCTGCTGGGAACTGGACGCGAAGATGACGACGCCGACGACGCCGACGATGATCTGCTGCGCTACGCCGGCATCCTCGGTCGGCAGCCGCGTTCGGCGATGGGACTGCAGTGCGTCCTGAGCGACTACTTCGCGCCGATCCCGGTGCTCGTCCAGCAATGCGTCCCGCGTTGGACCTCGCTGCCGCCCGGCCCCGGCGCCCGGCTGGGCAGTTCGCGTCTCGGCGTCGACAGTGTCGCCGGCGACCGCGTGTGGTCGTGCGCGACCAGCTTCCGCGTCACCGTCGGAC
>JACDEN010000114.1:0-297 GCA_013816415.1 Planctomycetota bacterium | reverse complement strand
CCTTGTGGTCGTGCCCGAAAAAAATACACAAAACCCTAGGACCGCTAGCCGGCGCCGATGTCGACGGATTCATGCCTGGGGGCGCGTACGCTCGTGATCTCGCGTCCCTGGTCGCGCGATTCAATCAACAGGGCCTGGACTGGGACCTCGAACTGATCGTCGCCAGCGCATCGCTGCCGCCGGCGGTGCTCGGGGTTAGTGCCCGCCTCGGCTGGACCACCCGCCTCGACGGCGACGCCGCCGCCGAATACCGTATTACCTGTTCGCCCGCGCGGCCCGCAGCCTGAGGAATTCCAT
>JACDEN010000654.1 GCA_013816415.1 Planctomycetota bacterium | reverse complement strand
CGCCAGCGCCGAGGAGATGGGCGCGCGGCTCGGACGCATGACCATCATGCGCGCCTACGACTCCGTCCCGGTCGACGACTGCCGCCTGCGCTTGGCCTATCCCGACATCGCCATCGCGCCGCGCGACGCCGAGACCCTGCAGATGCTGCCGGAACAGCAGGCGCGTTCGCGGCCCTTGTCCCCGGATCGCGCGGAAACGACAACGTCGGTGTGCCTGCTCGGCATCGGTCCGATCCTGTTCGCGGGCTTCCCCGGGGAGCCAATGGCCGAGCACGGTGCGATGCTGAAATGGTCGAGCCCGTTCCTCAAGACCTATGCGCTGTTCACCGCGACCGATTTCATCGGCTATTTCCCCACCATGAACCAGTTCCACTGGGGCGGCTACGAGCCCAACACCAGCCCGCACGCCCGCGGCACCGGCGAGCGCCTGGTCGGCCACATCCTCGATCACGCCCATCGCCTGCTGCGCGAACAGCCGCTGGTGCTGCCGGCGTTGGATGCCGCCGGAGTCGACGGACGTCCGAAATCGTGAGCGCGTGGCGGACGCGCTCCGACCTGGTGCGCGGTCTGCGCGATGCGCTCGGTCTGAGTGCGGGCGATCTCATAGCCGTCCACAGTTCGATGAAATCGCTCGGACCGGTGCACGGCGGTGCGTCCACGGTGATCGCGGCGCTGCTCGAAGCGGTCGAGGCGCCCGCCTGCGGCACGGTGCTGATGCCGTGCTTCACCCATCCTCTGGATGAGGTCGACGTGGCTCGCACGCCGTGCCGGCTCGGCCTGATCCCCGAAACCTTCCGCACCTGGCCCGGGGTGCGTCTGTCCGACAACCATACCCACCGTGTCGCGGTGTTCGGCCGGGAAGCCGAGGCGATCGCCGCGAGCCACGTGGGGACCGCACCGCTCGGCCCCGGTTCGCCATTACACCAGCTCGCGCTGCGCGGGGGCAGCGTCATCCATCTCGGCTGCGATTTCCGTTCGTGCTCGCTGATCCATGTCGCCGAGTTCCTCGCGCCGCTGCCGTTCCACGCCGCGGGCATCGCCTATCCCGACTGGGACAAGGACATCGTGATGATCCGCGGCGACGGCACGCGCGTGGTGTGTCCGCCGATCGACAATCCGGGCGACAGCGCGGGGTTCCTGGTGGTGCAGCGCGACCTCGAGCGGCGCGGCCTGCTCCACCGCGCAGACGTCGGTTCTGCCGCATGCCTGCGCGCGCGCGGCTCCGACATCCTGGACAGCGCGCTGGCGATCCTGGCCGAGGATCCCTTGGCGCTGCTGTGCGCCGATCACGCGTGCCCGGTCTGCGGCCGCAAGCGCCAGGCCGCGAACGCTGGTCGATTGTAGGATCTGGAGCGCGGATACCGTTTCGCCATGCGACCGATCGTCAGCCTGCGCGTCAGCGAACGTCATGGGGTCGCCCGCCGCGGCGAGCTGGTCACCGCCGGGATCCCACTGCCCGAGTCGCTCGCGATCGCGGATCCCGCGCGTTTGCGCGTCCTCGATGCGCGCGGGGCGGAGGTCCCCGCGCAGATGCGCGTGCTGTCGCGGTGGGGCGTGCTCGCGGACGCCTCCGCGGCGATCCGCTGGGTCCTGATCGATTTCAAGGCCGATGCCGATGCGAACGGTTCGAGCCGGTATCAGCTCGCCCTCGCCGATCGTCCTCGCCAGCAGCCGGGGCTCGTCATCGCCAGTGACGCCAAACGCATCCGCATCGACACCGGAGCCGCGACCTTCGAGTTCTCAGCCGAGCGCTTCGCACTGTTCGAGCGCGTGGTGGTCGCCGGACGCGAGGTGGTGTCGCCGTCGAGCGCCAACGGTTTCGTCGCGACCGGGATCGACGGCGCCGAGTATTCCACCGCGCACGACCGCCCGCGGGAATTCATGGTCGAGGAATGCGGACCGCTGCGCGCGGTGGTGCTGGTGCGCGGCCACTTCCGCGATGCCGCCGGACAGCTGTGGATGGGCGGCAACACCAGTCCCGAATGGCGGACCGAGGCGCCCACTCCCGAGAGCGAGAAGACCTACGCCTGGGGCCTCGAGGTGTTCGACCGCGCGGGCGCGCAGCGTCCCGAGCACGACCACCATTGGTGGAACTACCGCTTCGACACCGACCCCGCGACGATGCTGCGTCCGCTGGCTTACACCGCGCGCATCACCCTGCGCGCCGGACGGGCGGACGCGGACGTCTCGTTCACGCTCGAGAACGAAGGCGACAGCGTGCGCTTCCTGATCAACCACATGTCGGTGGCGCTGAACGACGTGGCCTTCGCCAGCCTCGAGGCGCGTTGCGCGGTCGCCGTCGGAGCTCTGTCGGCGGCGTCGCTCGAAGGCGTCGCCGTCGATGCGGACGGTTCGCGCGCCGAGCTGATCCAGGATCACGCGTCCATCGATCCCGTGGACGAGGCCCGCAACTTCAGCTGGCAGGTCGCGCAAGGTGGAGCGCAGCGCGGCAGCGGCTCGCGCGCGCTCGGCTGGGCGCATGTCACCGGCGCCACCGGCGGCGCGGCGCTCGCGCGTTCGACCTTCTGGCAGGATTTTCCGCAATCGCTCGCGCTCGCGGGCTCGACGCTCATCGCCGGATTGTGGTCCGCGTATCGCCGGCCCGACGAATGGGGCGAGTCGCATCACGTCTTCGCCCACGGCTGGCACAAGACC
>JACDEN010000653.1 GCA_013816415.1 Planctomycetota bacterium | reverse complement strand
TACTTGAGCTTGCCGCTCGAGCGCAGGCGCGCCTGCTCCTCGACCAGGCGGTGGGCGAGGTGCAGGGGCAGCGGCATCAGCTCGGGCGTCTCGTCGCAGGCGAAGCCGAACATCAGGCCCTGGTCGCCGGCGCCCTGCTCCTTGTTGCCGCCCTCATCGACGCCCATCGCGATGTCGGGGGACTGCGCGTGCAGCGCCACCAGGATGCCGCACGAGTCGGCGTCGAAGCCGACGCGCGAATCGGTGTAGCCGATCTCGCGGATGGTCTTGCGCACGATGCCCTGGACGTCGATGTAGCCTTTGGTCGTCACTTCGCCGGCGACGACGACCTGACCGGTGGTGCACAGCACCTCGCAGGCGACACGGCTCTTCGGATCCTCGGTGAGGAATGCGTCGAGGATGGCGTCGCTGATCTGGTCCGCGACCTTGTCCGGATGCCCCATGGAGACCGATTCCGAGGTGAAGAGCGAGCGGGCCATTGCGTGTGCTCCTGCCCGATCGAGCGGGCGGCGAGGGAGGTCGGAAAAAGAGCCATCACTCTATGATGATGGACCGATGGATGAGTATAACCGCCACCGAGGCATGTAAAGGCGATTGGCCCGGCCCTGGCTGGGGCCTCCTCAGCCGATGATGCGCAGGGCGATCAGGGCGAGCAGGATTCCCGAGGTCGCGATCAGCGTGCCGAGCACGCCATGGACCACGCGCACCGCGGCGACGATACCGAGCACGGCGAGGGCGATGCAGGCGCCTTCGAACAGGTGACCGCTCAAGGTGAGCCCCAGGCGCGGCCCGACCCCGACCACCAGGTCGAGCGCGGCGAGGACGCCGCACAGCACCTTGGTTCCCTGATCCTTCGCGCGAACGAGGGCGATGGTGGAGGGGACGGCCTGCAGGATGCAGAGCGCCATGGCGAGTGGGATGGATGACATGGTCGCGGATCGTGGTCCACGGCCTGAATGGGCAAGCGCGGGTCCGGCCGCCGCGCGCTCAATAGATGAGGGTGAATCCGCCGCCGGGCTTCGCGATTGCGGAGGCGAGTCCCCAGGCCGGCGAACCGTCGGCGTGGCCGACCGCCCCCACCGGCTTGCCCGCCGCGTCGTAGACCTGCCAGGCGAGCTCGCCGCCCTTCTGCCACGCGGTGTTCTCGAGCCAGGCGACCAGCATCCGCCCCTGGGTATCGACCGCGACGGTGGGATGCTTCGACGACCCCTTCTTGCCCGGCACCGCGATCGGGGTCGACGGCTTCATCGATTTGGGATCGGTGCGGCTGATCGAGACCTCGCCATTGTTCTCCCACGCCAGCAGCGCGCCGTCGCCCGCGGGTGCGAACGCCGCCGTGCTCATCTGGCACATGTCGGATTTCGACGGCTGCAGGTCGACCATGGAGAACGGCTTGCCCGGCCCCGTGGCCATCACCAGCAGGGTGTCGCGCTGGCTGAGCGTCAGCGCGCTGCGGAAGGTGGCGTAGATGCGACCCTTGGCGTCGACGCCGGCGCGCATGCCGCAGCAGCCGCAGGCACCGGTCGGCTTGTCGATGACCTTGATCGGCGCGGTGAAGGTCTTGCCGTCATCGATCGAACGCGCGACGTACAGCGCACGCTGGGTCTCGTCCTTCGCCTTCACGCCGGCGTGCCAGAACACGTGCACGACGCCGCTCTCGTCGGCGCAGATCGAACCCCCGCCGTCGAGGCCGTGGTCCTCTGGCATCAGTTTGCGCTGCGATTCGAAGGCGGTTCCCGCGTCGTCGAGGCGCGCGTAGCCGCCGTTCCACGCGACATGCGGGCGGCCCTTGGCGATGGCGAGATACGCGCCGCGGATGGTGCCCATGGCGCACACGCTGCCGGCGGTGCTGTTGACGCGGATCGGCTGCGAGAACTCCTTGTCTCCTGCTGTCCGCCGCACGTAGAACGCGTCGCCCTTCGCCGCATCGCCGGTGAAGTAGATGAGGTGGAGCGTGCCCTTCGCATCCATGATGGCCTGCGGTTCGATGCCGCCGCCGGGCGTGCGCTCCAACGTCACCAGGTCCTCGGCCGCGAGGCCAGCGCAGGCCAGGCAGGCGAGCGCGACGATGATCAGGTGGCGGAGGAGGGACGGGATGTTCATGGAGAGGCTCCGGAGGTGATGGTCAGGGTCGGGCCATCGCTGGTTTCGCGGCTGGCGAAGGACATGCCGCCGACGGCGGAGGTCACCGCGAGGGTCACCGTTCCTGCCTGCCGGATGATGGCTGAGATGTCGACGGCGACGTCGTCTCCGACGGCCGCCGGTCCGAAGATCGCCAGCGGATACGCGAACGCCGGCACATGGTAGAAATTGACGTGGTGCTCATCCCACGGAGTCCCGGCGGCGAGGCTGACATGGCCGCCATCGCCGGCGGCGACCACGCGCAGATGCAGCACGGCGCGCGTCGGCGCGCTCGGGACGGTGAAGCGTATGAAGGCGATGCGCTGCGGCGCGGTGCGGTCTGCCTCGGCGCTGATCTGCAGCACGGATTCGTCGCCATGTGCACTGGAGGGCTCGGCGCCGACCACGTAGGTGTCGGCCTCCGCGGCCACGGCCAGCGGATGCGGCCAGCGGGTGGAATCGCCGGCGCGCAGGTTGCTGACCGATCCGTCGGCGCGATCGGTCACACGCACCGCGCCGTGCTCGACACCGACC
>JACDEN010000652.1 GCA_013816415.1 Planctomycetota bacterium | reverse complement strand
CCGTCTACCAGGGCGAGATCGGCACGATGCGCACCCAGGTCGGCACCCTGGGCGAGGACATCGATCGCTGCTGTCGCCGCTCGGGCATCAGGTTGGCCAAGGCCGCGGTCGCGGCCGCGCCGCTGCCGGCGTGGGACATGGAGCGCCAGATCGCGCTCGTGCGCCAGGAGCTCGAGGCGGTCGAGGATGCGTTCGCGGAGATCGGCGAAGGCTCCGGCTACGCGGCCTGCCGGCCGGCCGGCCTGATCTTCGCCCATGCGATGGTGGCGATGCCGCATCTCGCATTCATCGCCGCGGCGATCTGGCTCGCTCCGTTCATCACCTTCCTGCCGGTCGCCACCGTGCTACCGTGGGTCTTCGTGTCCGCGGTCGCCACCCAGGGGTTGGTGTGCCTCCACACCGCGGTCCGGCGCCACTTCCTCTCCAAGCACCTCGCCAAGCTGCACGGCGCCTGGGAGCGCGTCGCGGTCCGCATCGGACACCTCGAGGAATCGGTGTCGGACGCGCTGAATCCGCGCCTCACCATCCACCAGGTCCTCGACCGCATCCAGCCCGACGATCGACCGGAACGCGCGCGCGCCCTGCAGGCGAAGACCGATGCCGCCCTCGGAGCGGTGCGCCGCCGCGAGCGCGAGATCACCGAGCGCATCGCCAAGCGCTTCGACCTCACACTGGATGCGCTCAAGCAGCGCGCCGCCGAGGACGCCAGCCAGCGCAAGGCGCGTTTCCAGGCCGAAGTCGTGCGCGAGACCGCGGCCCTGAAGTCGCGGCTCGAGGAGCGCGACCGCCAATGGGGAGAGGCGCGCGCGCGCCTCGAGAGCCGCTGGCTCGAGGCCGTCGCCCGCCTGCAGGCGTACACCCGCGAGGTCTCGCGGCAGACCACCGCGCGGCATCCCGAGTGGACCGACGACGCGTGGTCGTCGTGGACGCCGGCGACCGCGTACGCCACCGAGATCCCGATCGGAGCCGCGCGCATCGTCATCGCCGACCTGCTCGCCGCGGACGACGGCAACGGCTTTCCGGCGCCGGTCGCCGGCACGCTCGAGATCCCGGTGGCGCTCGCATTTCCCGGCCCGTCCTCGCTGGTGGTGCGCGCCGGGCCGAACTGCCGCCAGCAGGCGCTGCAGCTCGCCAACCAGATCGTCGTGCGCGCGCTGGCCGCCTTCCCGCCGGGCCGCCTGCGCCTGTCGCTGATCGATCCGGTCGGTCTCGGCGATTCGTTCGCGGGCCTGCTCGACATGGCCGACCACGAGGAGGCGCTGCTCGGCGGCGGCATCCTCAACGATGCGATGCGCATCGAACGCGGCCTCGAGGACCTGGTCGCGCACCTCGAGATGGTGATCCAGAAGCATCTGCGCGGCCGCTACGCCACCATCGACGACTACAACCGCGAAGCCGGCGAGATGCAGGAGGCGCTGCGCCTGGTGGTGGTCGCCGACTTCCCGGCGAGCTTCAGCGAGCGCGCGCTCGAGCACCTGTCGGTGCTCAGTCGCAGCGGCGCGCGCTGCGGCGTCCACCTGGTGGTGCTGCACGACGACCGCAAGCCGATGCCGCCAGCACTCGACGTCGCGTGGTTCCGCCAGTCAGGCCTGATCCTGCGCGACGTGCAGGGCCGGCTGACCATCGACCGCGACGGACTGCACGCGTGGGAGTTCATGCCCGACGCCGCTCCGACGCCGGAGCTGTCCTCGCGCCTGATCTCGACCGTCGGCAAGCACGCGTTGAGCGCCAAGCGCATCGAGGTGCCGTTCGCATCGGTCGCCCCGACCACCGACAAGATCTGGTCGCTCAGCGCCTCGCAGCACCTGAGCATCCCGGTGGGCAAGCGCGGCGCCGACCGCCTGCAGTATTTCGACCTCGGCCGTGGCACCTGCCAGCACGCGCTGATCGGCGGCCGCACCGGTTCGGGCAAGTCGACGCTGTTCCACGTGCTGGTCACCAGCGCCGCGCTGTGGTATTCGCCCCGCGAACTCGAATTCCACCTCATCGACTTCAAGAAGGGCGTCGAGTTCAAGGCCTTCGCGGCCCACCACCTGCCGCACGCCAAGGTCATCGCCATCGAGAGCGACCGTGAATTTGGCCTGAGCGTGCTGCGCCACCTCGATAGCGAGCTCACTCGCCGCGGCGATTCGTTCCGCAAGGCCGGCGCCCAGGATCTGGCGGCGCACCGTGCGGCTGGCGGCGAATACCTGCCGCGCATCCTGCTGCTGATCGACGAGTTCCAGGAGTTCTTCACCGAGGACGACGCCATCGCGCGCGACGCCGCGCTGCTGCTCGACCGCTTCGTGCGTCAGGGCCGCGCCTTCGGCGTCCACGTGGTGCTCGGCTCGCAGACCCTCGGCGGCTCCTACGCGCTCGCCAAGAGCAGCCTCGGCCAGATGGGCGTGCGCATCGCGCTGCCGTGCAACGAGAACGACGCGCACCTGCTGCTGCACGAGGACAACGACGCGGCGCGCCTGCTGTCGCGCCCCGGCGATGCGCTCTACAACGACCGCGCCGGCATGGTCGAGGGCAACAGCCCCTTCCAGGTGTGCTGGCTGCCCGAAGAGCTCGAAGCGCGCCACCTCGACGAGGTCGCCGCGCGCGCCACAGCCGAAGGCTGGAAGCCGGACCGCCCGCCGGTGATCTTCGAAGGCAACGGACCGTCGCGGCTCGAGGA
>JACDEN010000651.1 GCA_013816415.1 Planctomycetota bacterium | reverse complement strand
GTCCAGGTCCCCTCGACCTTGATCTCGACCACCGGCGAGCCGGCGCGGACGATGTAGTCGACGGTGAAGCGCGACGAATTGACCTTGGCCTTGGCGCGCATGGTCGCCACGTGCGGCCCGCTGGCGATCACATCGAGCCCGTCAATCTCCAGGGTCGCGCGGCTCTGGACATCTCCCAGGACCCACGCCGACATGCCAACCGCGCGCTCGAGCACGTATTCGAGCACGCCGACCGGCTGCTCGCGGTCGACCAGGTCTTCGCCCGTGGCCTTCAGCACCAGGCTCGCGATGCCACCGGTCGTGCGGTCGAAGGCGACACGGATGAGATCGTTCTCGAGCACGCGCGGCGCTGGCGACATGTTGGCGTAGCCGTCGTGCTTGAGCCACCAGCAGCCAGGCTTGACGCCTTCGGGGTGCGCGCCCTCGGTGACGATGCAGCTGCTCCAGCCGAGCGCTCCGACCTCGATCGGGAAGGCGAGCTCGACGAAGTTGTGGCCCCAGTAGTGGCCGTCGCCGACCCGTTGCGCCGCGACGACCGCTCCATCGGCGGTGGTGACGACGTAGCGGCGGTCCTTCATCGGCTTGGCGTTCGGGCCGTTGTCCATGTCCCATACCGTCGCGGTGACGATCTCGGAGCGCGTCCACGCCGTGGGATTGAAGTAGACGAACGCGCGACCCCCGTCAGGGACGAAGCCGGCGTTCGAGATGTCATTGGATGCGCGGCCCGAGCCGGCGCCCATGGCGATGCTCTCGTGCTCGGGCAGCTGTCCTGGCGCGGTCGCGTCGAAGCGTCCGCCGGCGGTGGTGTCGATGGCCTTGGCCAGCGCGCGCAGCGACTGGGTGCGGATCTGGCCCGCGGAGGCCTGGATGCGCTGGAACATGCCGGCGTTGTACTCTTTGGTCTGGCGGATGCCGGAACCGGGCAGGATGTCATGGAAATGGCTGAACAGCACGTCCCGCCATGATTTGCCGAGTTTCTCCAGCGGATAGGCGCGGCCGAGCGAGGCGTGCGCGATGGCCGCGGCGGCGTCGGCCTCGGACATCAGGTTCTCGCCGTAGCGGTTGTTGCGCTTGATCGAGGTCTGCGTGGTGTAGCAGCCGGTGAATTCGTAATTGAGCTCCTGGTCGAGGGTCGGCAGGTTCGGCGCCTTCTCGAGGATCTTGAAGAAGCTGCGGGTGGTGGCGAACTTCCAGTTCGGGAAGATCGGCCACGTCGTCATATCCTTCATGACCGTGAGGTCGCGGCGCGTCGGCCCGCCGCCGTGGTCGCCCACGCCGTAGACCTGCATCCAGTCGCGAAGACCGGTCATCTTGTGGAATTCGAGCAGCTTGGCGGAGACATGCGGCCGCAGATCGCTGTTGTACCACTGGATCTCGCGGTTCACGAGCACCTTGGAGCCGTCCGGTCCCTTCCACCAGAAGGCGGCGGGGCGATCGTTCGCGCCGGAGCGGCACATGTAATAATGTTTCACGCCGCCGCGCGCGTCGATCGACGGGATGGTGTGGGCGTGGCCGAACGTATCCGGCGACCAGTCGACCGTGACGTCCTCGGGCTCGAGGCCGAGCTCCTCCTTCATGAAGCGGCGCGTATACAACAGGTGCCGGCAGAGGCTTTCGCCCGAGGCGAGGTTCTTGTCGCCTTCGACCCAGTGCGACGCGACGACTTCCCAGCGGCCTTCCTTCACCTTGGCCTTGATGCGCGCGAACAGCTCGGGGTTATAGTCCTTGGCGATCTCGTAGACCGACGCCTGGCTCTGCGTGAAGCAGAAATCCGGGAACTCGTCCATCAGCTTCAGGACCGTTTCGAAGGTGTCGACGGTGCACGCGACGGTCTCCTGCCAGCCCCACAGCCAGTTCATGTCGATGTGCGCGTGCCCGGCGCAATGGATGGTGAAGGTCTTGGCGACGGTGCCGATCGGCGCCATCTGCGCTTCTGCCTTCGTCACCGCGGTCTCGATGCGACCGGCCTCACCGGAGGCGATGGCTTCCGCCACCGTCTGCTCGGCGCGTTCGATCAGAGCCGGCCAACCGGCGGATTCCTTGGGCAGCGCCTTGGCCAGGCCGCGTGCGAACTCGACCTGTGAGGTGAAGCGCGCAACGTGGTGATTGGTGCCGGCATTCGCTCGGGCGATCGCTCCGGCGAGGTCGATGGCAGTGGGACGGGGGGCGGCCTTGGGTTTGCTCATGGCGGCATTCTAACGGTGATAATGACGTGGTAATGCCTCAGAGGCCGATAATCTTACGTTTAAATGACGTCAACCCCCGACGATCAGGATCGTTACCCCCAGCGTGGGCCGACTCCGGGGCCGCCCTCGGATCCATCCAAGCCCTTGTCGGGCAGCCAGGTGGTGGAGTACCTCCCCTTCGCGACGCGCCCGGCGGCGCGGGCAGCGGCGCTCGGCGCGCGTGCGGTTCCGGCGGAGAGCGTACCGGCGGCATTCGACGCCCACCCTCCGCGCATGTCCTGGCGCAGCGAGACACCGGACCTGTCGACCCAGCTGCTGGTGGTGCGCCACGCCTTCAAGGCCGGCCACGGCTTCGCGCCCCACACCCACGAGTTCGCCGAGGTGTTCTGGTGCGAGAGCGGCAGCGGCCTCCACCACATCAACGGCCAGACGATCCCGTTGGAAGCCGGCGACGTGGTGTTCATGCGACCCGAG
>JACDEN010000650.1:2159-2661 GCA_013816415.1 Planctomycetota bacterium | reverse complement strand
ACATCTCGGTGGTCTCGAGCGCACGCCGCGCGCGCTCGACCAGGATGCGGGGATGGAAGCGCTTGGGATCGTAGTAATGCTTCTTGAGCAGGTCGCCGACGGCCTTGCCCATGTCGGGGAACGGCGCGGGATCATCCACCGCCAGGACCGGCACCCGGACCGACACCGCGAACAGGATGGCGAGGAGCAGCGCGCGGATCGTGAGTACCACGAGGGGCCTTTCTGTGGGACCGTGGATGGTACGCGGTGCCACCGAGCGGGAAAGGCATTGTCGCGCGTGCGCGGGCACCCGGGCGTGTCATTCCCGGTCGAGGCGGTCGCCAGCCTTCCCTGGCGGGACGCCGGGAATCCTGCGGGCTTACCGTCCGACCGCGATCACCACCATGGTCAGGTCGTCCTCGTGGATGCGACCGGAGCACCAGGCGTCGACGGCGGCATTGATCAGCATCATCAGCTCGGTTGGCCCGAGGCCGAGGGCCACGCCCTCGAGCGCGGTCGCGGC
>JACDEN010000650.1:0-2149 GCA_013816415.1 Planctomycetota bacterium | reverse complement strand
TCGCCGAAAGCCTCGCCGTCGGGATTGGAGGCCTCGATGAAGCCATCGGTGTAGAGCACCAGCAGATCCCCGGGGGACAGTTGCCGCGGCGCGTCCTGCGCCATGTCGTTGTCATGGACGATGCCCAGCGGCATGCCGCCGCTGTCGAGCCATTCGACGATCCCGCCGTGGATCCACAGCAGCGGCGTCTGCCCGGCCGAGACGTATGAAAAGCGGCGCGTCCGCGGCTCGATCGCCACCAGCGCTGCGGTCATGAAGCGGCCGCTCTGCGCGTGGCACAATCCCTCGTTGAGGATGCGGAACGCCGGAGCGATCGCGGCGCCTGAGCGCAGCTGCTGCTGGATGATCGCGTGCGCCATGGTGGCGTAGAGCGCGGCGCCGAGGCCATGGCCGCTGACGTCCGCGACCATGGCGATAACGCTGCCACCGCGCTCGAGGAAGGTGAAGTAGTCGCCGCCGGTCTCGTTGCACGGACGCGAGGATCCCTCGACGCTGATGCCGTCGACCGCCAGCCCGCTCAACGGATACATCCCCTCCTGGACCGACCGCGCGATCGACAGCTCCTGGGTCAGTCGCTCGTTGTCGACCATGGCCTTGACCAGCACCGCGTTATCGAGGGCGATCGCCGCGAATCCGGCGAGGGTCTCGGAGAGCCGACGCTGGCTGGCGGTGAATGGATGGAGATTCCCCAGCAGGATCAGGCCGATCGAGCGCCCGCGCGCGACCATCGGCACCGCCATGAGTCCGCCGAGATGGGTGGTCGGTCCTTCCGCGGACAGCGAGGCGTGGATCTCGTCGCGCGTGAACGCCACCGTCGCCCCCTCGGCGAGCACGCGGTCGACCAGGCGCGCGCCGTCGCGGTACGCCAGCGCCAGCACCGCGGTCTCGCGCAGCCCCCAGGTGGCGGTGCGCAGCGGAGCATGCTCGCCGCCAACGACGACCACGGCTCCGACCTGGGCGCGCACGCCGCCGAGCACGGATTCGAGGATCTTGCCGAGCAGCACCTCGACCTCGAGATGGTGGAGCAGCCGCCCCGCGCCGACCAGGTGCGCGATCTGCTCGTGCGCGACCTGCAGCTCGCGCGCCAGGCCCTCCGCGCGTTCGAGGTGCCGCAGCGTCGCGCCGACGATCATGCCGTAGCGCCTCACCGCAGCGGCGTCGCCCGGAGCGCGGCCGAACACCGCGATCAGCCCGATGGTGTCGCCATCGGCGATCAGCGGGAACTGGTTCGCGGGCAATTCGCCGGGCATCTCGGAGTCGCGCGGCAGGCTGTCGACCGGAACCGGCGGCACATCGTGCGAGCATTCGAAGCCGGCCACCGCGTGCAGCAGGTCGCCGTTGCTCAGGTACAGGATCGCGGGCAGGGCGTGGAGCTGCCCGAGGACCAGCTCGAGGCGCGCGTAGAATGCGGGACGGTCGTCGCAGATGGACAGCGATGCGACCAGATCCTCGATGCTCGCGGATCCACCCGGCGGCGACATGCCCGGAGCGTAGGCCGATAGGAGCGATAGCCAGGAGCTGCGATGCGTCGCCGCCCGCGGTGTCATGGCCTCGCCGGCATCGCGACGTAGGATCGCGCCATGTCCGAGCACCTCGCCGACGAACTGCTGCGCGCACTGGCCGCGCTGCACCTGTCGCAGAGCCGCTGGCTCGCGGATCTCGGCGAGGCGTGCCAGGGCGACCCGGCGTTCGCCGCCAGCTTCCGCCGCGGGCAGGAGGAGCTCACGATGGTGAAGCTGCAGCTGCACCGCGCCGAGAACCGCCTGCTCCACTACCTGCTGGTGCCCCACCACCAGCGGCCCTGGCGGGAATGCGGCCTGCCGGCGGGCGACCACCGCGCCCTCGCCGCGCAATGGACGCAACGCCTGGCGGGCTGGTTCGGCGACCTGCGCCTCGACGGCAGCTACCGCAGGCTGACCTCGGTGCTCGCGCTCGACGAGGAGGCGGCGACCGCGGACATCGTCACCGATCTCGCCGCCGTCGCCGGCACCGCCGAGAGCACCATGCCGGCGCTCGCGCGCCTCGGCCGCGGCGTCGACCCGGCCGCGCTCGAGGACCTGGCCTTCTATCATGTCCTCAGCCCGTGGAAACAGCACGGCGGATCGGCGCTGATCGACTGTCTGCGCTGGCTCAACGACATGCTCGGCGA
>JACDEN010000113.1 GCA_013816415.1 Planctomycetota bacterium | reverse complement strand
CCCCTCCGCCCCCTCGGGCTCCCCCGTGGTAACTCGGACGAGAAAAGGACGAGGCATGGGTGTGCCGGACAGCCTGCATTCCGTGGGGTTACGGGCGGCGGCGCGGCCGGGGTTGATTGTACCCCTGCGCCTCGGCCCTCCGAACCCTCGGGCTCCCCCGTGGTAACTCGGACGAGAAAAGGACGAGGCATGGGTGTGCCGGACAGCCTTGTTTTTTCTGGGCTCACGGGGCGAGGCGCGGCCGTGGGGTAAATGCCTAGGCGCCACTCCCCCCCGAGCGGAGGATGGTGCGCAAAGGTCGAGAGGCGAATCCGGACAGCGTTTTCGGCGAATGGTTGGGTAGGACAACGCGGTCGGTTCACGGCGCCGGTCATGGCAGGATTGATGGTGTCGATTCCGTGACACCGGCGTAAAAAAACCGCGATGAAAGTGATTGCCGCCCTTCTGGTCATGATCGGGATCGTTGCGCTCGCGGTACTCATGCGCCGCGGAGGAGCGGATGGTCCGGTGCCCACCGGCGGCGGCGGCGACCACGCCCAGGCTGAGAGTCCTGCCGCGCCGGTGCGGCCGCCCCTTCCGCCTTTGAGGCCACCGGCGGCGGCGGCGACGCCGGATCAGCTCATCGCCTCGGCGCGCACATTGATCGACGTGATCAACGTCCAGGAGTCGGCCAAGGACGCCACGTGCTGGACGACCGTCCGCCTCATGGACGCCCATTTCGCCAATCGCCGGATCCCGGAAGCGGTCGCGCTGGCGAAGATCGAGGCGTGCAAGCGGCTGGTGTACGCGGTGTGGCGGAAGGCCTCGCAAGAAGCCTCAGGACCGCTGACCGCGGCGCAGATCGAATCGGCGCTGCCGAAAGCGGAAAAGGCGGCGGTCTCGCTGATGACCGCGGCGGTCCCGTTCTATGGCGACGATCCGGTGTGCTCGGTGATGAATCGGGACTACCACCGCATCACCGAGAATAAGCGCTCCATCTACGCGATCACCGCGGATGCGATCGCAGGATCCGGCGTCTTCGCCGGCCGTCCCATCGACATCTGTCCGCTCAGCGACGCGGGAGTGAATTCGCTCGCGGCCGCCGCGACCGTGATGACCGTCTCCTTCATCACCGCAGCGAGCAGGTCGGCCGCGGCGCACGAGAACCTGGCGGTCGAGGAGGAGGATGTGCGGGACGCGCTCGTGGCGATCGCCAGCGACCTGGCTCTCGATGTCGGATCTGAGCCAGCGCCGGAAGCCAGCCGCGGGACCGCGGAGCCGCCGATGGTCCTGCGCGAACTCACGGCGCTCAACATCCAACGCAAGGTCGTCTCGCTGCGGTCGTGGAACAAGCGCATCTGGCCGGAGGGCGGTTCGAGCGAGGACATCCAGCTCGGCCTGATCAACCGCTTCACCAAGATCCCGTTCGATGCCGGCGGCTACCGAGAATTGAGAAGGTCTGCGCGTGGGTTCATCCGTCAGATCGCCGGCGACCAGCCCGACCAGGCGCGCTACCTCGGCCTGACCGAGGTGTCGGCAGGGCTCGACCGCATCTTTCCCCACCAGATCCTGGTCAACGGCGACATCCTCGTCCTCGTCCATGCGCCGGCTGATCCCACCATCACCGACCGGATCGTCATGCTCGACTGGGAGCTCGACGCGATCCGCGATTCGACGGTGCACTGGTCGATCATGGAGGAGGAGTGGCAGGAGGCTCAGGCGCTGCCGCTCGACCCCTTCGCCGCCGAGCTGATGGCCGATCGGATGTCCGAACTGCTGATGCTGTTCATCCGCCGCTGCGAGGCGGCAGCCCGCGCGGATGGGGTCGCGACGATCAGCGGAGACACCTGCGCGGCGTCGCTCGCCGGGATCACGTTCGGACGGTCGGAATCCGCGCGGATGCGCTGGACACCGAAGGATCGCGCGGAGAAGGCGCGCCTCATGGCGTCATATGCCTCACCCCTCTTCAAGGACGTCACCGCCCAGAGTGGCCTCTTCTTCAAACGCTCTGACCACCCCTCTGTTCCCCATCCGATGCCGGCACGGCCGGGACCGCCAGGGCCCGGGCAGTCCGGCGAAGCAGGGCCGCTGCGATCATCGGGACCCACGGGACCGCCAGGGTCGCCGGGACCGGGGCCACAGCGACCGGATTTCATCAACGGAGAATTGAATCTCATCACCGATACCGGGTCCGGCATCGCTGTCGGCGATTTCGACTCGGATGGCCGGACTGATATCTTCCTGCCCGGCAATGGGGGGAATCGTTTGTACCGGAATATCGGCGATCGGCGGTTCGAGGACGTCACCGCGCGCCTGCACCCGATCGATGACGACACCGATGACGCCCACCATGCGCTGCTCGTCGATTATGATAACGATGGACGGCTGGATCTGCTGATCGTCCACGCCGTCCTCTCCTCGCATCTCTACCATCAGAATCCCTCGGGCGACTTCGATGATGTCACCCAAGCGTCCGGACTGGACATCGGCAAGGATGCCTTGAGCGCCCTCTGCTTCGACTACGACAACGATGAATACCTCGACATCTATATCAGCCGCTACGGCGCCCAACGGCGGTCCTTGGACGGGAGGAACGGATCCCCCAATCAGATGTTCCACAATCTCGGCAATGGCCGCTTCGAGGACGTCAGCCTGGCATCGGGCACCGCCAACGACGGATTCTCGCTCGCGTCATCCGCCATCGATGTGAATGGCGACGGGCTGATGGACCTGTTCGTCGCCAATGATTTCCGCTACGACAATCTGTACATCAACCGGGGCAACGGCGTCTTCTCGGAGGATCACCCCTGGATCGACCGCGACGACCGCGGGGATTCGATGAGCGCCAGCGTGGTCGATGTCGACGGCGACGGCCGCATGGACATCTACATCAGCCAGATCAACACCTTCTCGAAATCGATCGGCTTCGTCTTCCCGGAAGCCACCTCCCAGATCGTGATGGATTACCGCACCGTCGATTCGCTGTTCTACATCGCCACCAACCAGCTGTTCCGCAACGACGGCTCGCATTTCAGCCAGGTCCAGGATACCTGGTTCGAACCGGCCGATCGTGGCTGGTCGTGGGGAGCGACGTTCTTCGATTACGAGAACGACGGCGACGAGGACATGTACCTGTGCAATGGCTGGCGCGATGGGACGACCGCCGAGAACCAGCAGAACCATTTCTACCTGAGGCAGGCGAACCGCTACTTCCTGTCGAATCTCCCGAGCGCTGAATCCTACAAGGGCAACAGCAGGACCTCGGCGGCTGTCGACCTCACCGGAACCGGCCGCGCTGATCTCATCGTCACCGACTTCCACATGCCGGCGCGCGTCCTCGCCAACATGAACGAGCAGAAGAACCATTGGCTCAAGGTCGCCTTGATAGGAACCAGGACCAACCGCTTCGGCATCGGCGCCGTGATCCGGCTCAAGCGCAGCGATGGCAGCGTATCGCTGCATCAGATCGACTGCGGCGTCAACTTCCTCTCGCAGTGCGACGCCGTCCACACCTTCGGGCTCGGCGCCAAGGCCGATGCAGAAGAGATCACCGTCACCTGGCCAGGGAACCACGTCCAGGTCGTCCACGGTCCATTCGGGCGGGATACGCGCATCGAAATCACCGAACCCGCGCAGTGATCGCGTGCGACTGGATCAAATCACCAGGCCGCCTGGATCTTCGGAACCAGCAGCGCAGCGGCCTTCTCCTCGCCCGTCGTATTCTTCCCCGCGAGCTCGCACAGCTCGGGCCATGACAGCGTCCGCCACGCGCCGCCGTCGTTCGAGTACATGAGGATGATGTCATCCTTGGGGGCGGACTTGGATCCGGCCTGGCTGACCATGGCGATCGCGCGGGTGAATTGCGCGGCAGCCGGCGAGGGATCCTGGACCGCGGCCCAGACCAGGGGTTGGTGCCAGGAATCGACGATGACCTCGCCGTCTGTGACCGCCGCCACCGGAACCCCGGCGGCGGTGGTGAGGGACTTCGCCGTGAGATCGACCATCGGCACGGCGCCGTTGGCGAGCTGGCGCACGGCGAGGAACAGCCACGGTTTCGACTCGAAGGGGATGCCGGAGGGTTCGCCGAGCACCGCATAGGTCGCCAGGTAGTTCGAGATCGCCAGCGCGAGGTGATTCATCACATTGCGCGTTTCGGCAGCCCGCTGGCGGTTCCTCAGGATGTTCAGCGCGGGTATCAGCATGCCCATCAGCGCGCCGATGATGGCGACCACCACCAGGACCTCGATGAGCGTGAACGCGCCGCGTCGACGATGGGTCATTTGACCTCCACCGGCGATTTCACGAAGCAGCGCTCCTCGCCATTCCTGCCGCGCTTCATCCCGCCCTTCCATACCGGTTTGCTGAACGAGTCCTGATTCCATTTCGACGCCTCGGTGACATCGCGGATCTGCAGCCACAGGTTTCGCAGGTTGACCGCATCGTTGGCGGGGATCCAGCTCGCCGGCAGCGGCGTCCGCAATTTCGGTCCGATCGCACCGACCGACAGGTAGACCGCCCGCGAATAAGAATAATGCTCCTTCGCCTTGCGCAGCAGGAAATCGCGGCCGCCCCGCAGATCGACGCTGTCCTCGGGTGTGCCGTCTGGGCGGGTACCGAAATCGTACCGCGGCGGAAGGAACACCGCGGCGGTCACGACCAGCGGATGTCCCCACCGATCGTTCCACCGCCGATTCCGTCCACGGTCGGTGCGATAGGAATCCGCGCCGGCGGAGCCTGGCTCGAGGACCCCGGCCATCTGCAGCATCCTGATGGTGTACAGCGGCGACAGCTGATCGAGCGAATGCTGATCGTACTGCTTTTCGATCAGCTCACCGCTGCGGCTGAGGATCGGGCGGCCCCATGGCGACGACCAGATCGGAGGGATGACGCCTGGCGACGGCTTGTCCCAGTCGCTCGCCGGCCAACTGGTCTGATTGAGAGTCGGGGCGACACCGGTCTCGACCAGCGTCGGCCAGCGCGTCAGGTACCACGCGGTGGGCTGCTGGGTGTCCGGCAGGACCTCCATGGTCAGTTCGAGGCTCTCGCCGCTACGCGGTGCGATCGGGTTCCAGCGCGAGTCCGAATAGTAGTCGTCGGCGCCGACCTTCCACCCGCCGGTCTTGACCTCGGTCCCGGTCGAATCGCGCAGCAGCCAGCAGATCTGGTTGTCGATCCTGAAATTGGGGCTCGCCATCTGCGGCGGGCCGGCGATGCGCAGCTTGATGTTCGGCGGCAGGTCATCCTTCTGCGACTGCAGCGTCCCCTGCGCCTTGAAGCGCTCGATGGCCGTGCGCAGGCTGCTCCAGGTGAAATCATCGCCCATGCCCGTCCTCTGGACCGAGTACGCGATGTCGCCATCGGCATGCCCGGCGAGCTGGATGCCATTGAGCACCGACTCCATGCGCTGCTCGGTGTCCAGCGCCTTGGCGACGAAGAGCATGTGCGGGATGCCGACCAGCAACATCGAGGCGAGGATCATGATGATCGCCAGGACCATCAGCAATTCGATCAGCGTAAACGCGCGGGTCCGGTTCACGGCTATTCCTTGGTGACTGAGCTCACATTGTCGAGCGTGCCATCACGATCGTCGCCGGATGGCGACGTGTCGCTGGGCTGGGTCTGATAGATGCCATCGATCCCCGGGGACCACCTCACGACGCCGTCGCGTCCGGCGGATTCGATCCGGTAGGCGTCGTTGCTCAACAGCGAGACCAGGATCTCGTCTCCCCAGGCGTCGTAGAGCGCGGTTCCGCGCAGCCGGTAGCGTTTCCAGGCGCCGGCATCCTTCACATAGCCAGGCTCCCACAGCGGCACCGTCCGCTTGAGTCCGCCATTCGGAGTCCACAGGCGGCCGCCGACGATCAGCGTACCGTCCGCCAGGTCGGCGGTGAACAATCCACCCTTCTGCAGGATCTCGGTCCGCTGCAGGGACAGGTTCTGCTCGAGATTCTTCTTCGACTCGGACTCGAGCGTCTGCCCCGGCATGAATTGCGGCTGGAACAGGAACTCACGGTCGGGATAGACGGTGTTGTCGTAGGGCTTCTGCAGAATCCCCGTCAACTTGACGAAAAACCGCGAACCCGACTCGGGCATCCGCAGATAGCTGGTGACCGTCAAGTCGGCCGCCGACAGCACCGAGAGCCGCGAGCGCTCGACCCCGTAGGCGAACGGCAGCTGGCAGTCCCCGACCGCGGTCCCGCCTTGATAGAGATCGGTGGACAACAGGACGCGCGACTGGTCCGACGTGTCGATCCACGACAGATCCTTGGCCACCAGCGCTGCCGCCGTCTGGTCGACCAGCGTCACGGACCCCGCGCGCACGAACACCGAGCGCGGTGCCGCCGAGGCCGCGATCGGGTGCTCGACCGGCGCGAGCAGACGACCTTCGGTCGCGATCGTGGCCAAGGCGATGTTGATATCCTGGACGATGGCCCTGGTCCTGGTCCGTCGCACCGACTCGCGGATGGGTCCGACCGCCGCCAGCAGCATGCCAACCAACACCGAGATGATCGCGATGACGATCAGCAGCTCCACCAGCGTGAAGCCGTTGCACCCTGGTCGCACGCGGATCACCATGTGACCGGGTCCTTCTCGAGACGCTGGACCCACTTGATCGCGCCGAAGTACGAGGCTACCTGGTTGCTGATCGCCGGTTCCTGATGTTCGGACGTGGGGTAGTTGGCGGTGAAGGTAAATGGCCCGTTGTCGTACTGGTTGGCGCCGAAATGCTCGGCGGCGTCGGCGCCGCCGCCGAAGTTCGCTGTCCACTCGACGCGGTACCACAGGATGCGCTCGCTCGCCAGCAGCTGGCGGAAGATCGCCTCGTCGGGAAACAGCCCCGACGCCTGGGCGGTGACCGGCTCGAGATCGGCGGAGTAGCCAGCATCGCCAGCGTTCCAGAAGCGGAAACCGCGGCTGCCACCGCTGCCGGCGGTGATGACGAAGGCGGAGTGGCTCTTGATCGGGATGTGATCCCACCACGGCTTGCCATCGTTGTCGTGATCGGACGGCAATTCGCGGTAGACGCGGAACCAGGCCATGGCGGTCGAGCTCGGACGAGGCGATGGATCACCGGCGCGGAAGTCCGTCCAGGTATCCATCACCGGCTGCGGATCGAGGGCATGATGGCCCTTCGTCCAGGCCTGATCGAGGTAGGGCGCCCAGGCCGTCGAACAGTTGCCGGACGGCACGTTCGCGACACCGCCGGGAGTCGCCGGCTCGCCGCTCGGTCCGCCGCCGCCGTCGTATTGCCATTTGTGATAGTAATGGTTTCCGAGGTTGTAAGGCCCGTCGATCAACGGCGTCGGGTCGTCGCCGGGGATGGCCTCGATGGCATTCGGACATTTCAGCAGCTGCACCGCGCACGGAGGCACCTTCATCACATACATGTCGCAGCGCGTCGCCGAACCTGGACACGGCCAGCGGCGGCCTCCGGCACCCGGCAGATTGGTCTCGTTGTAGGTGAACTCGTTGTTCGGACTTTTGGAGGGATCGACGACGCGGTCGTCCGGATAGGATCCCCCGCTCCACCAGTTCGGAACCGGCAGGAACCCGGTGGTCGCATCCCTGGGTCCACGCGGGCCGATGCCGCCGTCGCGGACATCCGTCCATCCGTAGCATTCGTATCCCGGACTGCCGTCGCCGCCCACGGTGACCGGTCCCGGCTTCCGCCAGCCCAGGCGCGACGACTCCTGGATGTACTGC
>JACDEN010000649.1 GCA_013816415.1 Planctomycetota bacterium | reverse complement strand
CCTGCAGGCGTTGGCCGAACCCGACCGCTGCCTGGTGTCGGGCCGAGCGCGCAGCATCCACCTCGGCGATGACCGGCGCGCGATCGGCGTGGTCGGGGAACTCGCGCCCGATATCCGGACGAAGGCCGAGTGCCCGGAACGCGTCGGCTGGTTCGAGATCGATCTCGACCAGCTGATCGCGCGGATCTTTCCCCAGAGGCCGATCCCGTTCAAGGCTCCCAGCCGCTTCCAGCGCGTCGAACGCGAATTCACCTGGATCTGCATCGACGACCTGCCGTACGAGGATCTCGCCAACGCGACCGCCTCAGCCGCGGGCGATCTCTGCGCCGGCGTCTCGCTGATCACCATCTACCGCGGAGCCCCCTACCCGCTCGGCAAGAAGGCGGTCAGCCTGCGCGTGGCGCTGCAATCCGACGAGCGCACGCTCGAGGACAGGGATTTGAACCAGGCCAGCGAACGCATCGTCGCGCGCGTGCAGGCCGACACCGGCGCCTCGCTGCGCACCGGCTGATCGGGCGACCGGCTTGCCCGCATCGACGAGCGGATAACCTGCCCCGATGCGCGGCGTCGTCTATCACTGCGGGACCTGTCCCTACCTGCCCGACCGCGAATTCCACGCCTTCCATCCGATCCCCAATCCGCCACCCGAGCCGTCCTACCGGCAGCTGATGGACTGGCGCTTCCGCCGCTCCGGCAGCCATCTCTACATGCCGATGTGTCCGAGCTGCGACGCCTGCCAGCCGATCCGCGTCGACGTGGCGGCGTTCGCGCCGCGCGCAGACCAGCGCCGGTGCACGACCCGCAATGCCGACCTCACTGTCTCATGGATGGAGCGCGGGCTCGACGCCGAACGCCTCGAGCTGTACCGGCGCTACCAGGACCGCATCCACCACAAACCGGTCGAGGAGGATCCGGCGGCGTTCCTGGTCGAGGACGGCGGCGTGCCGGGCGGAGAGCTGCACGCGCGCGACGCCACCGGGCGCCTGCTCGCGGTCAGCGTCTGCGACCGCATCGACGACGCGCTCTCGAGCGTCTACTGCTACTACGATCCCGACCAGGCGCGGCGATCGCTCGGCACCTTCATGTGCCTCGCGGAGATCGCGCACTGCCGGAGCGTCGGCCTGAACTGGCTGTACCTGGGATTCCTGGTCCGCGGATGCGCCAAGATGGAATACAAGGCGCGGTTCGCTCCGCACGACGTCCTGGAGAACGGCCTCTGGAAACGCTACGCGAGCCCCGCCGCTCCGGCAGTCACGGAGTGAACAGGTAGCAGCCGAGGGCGAGCACGGCCGAGATCACCATCGCGGATTTCCCGACCGCGGTGCGGTAGGCGAGCGCGGCGAGGAAGAACGATCCCGTCTCAGCCGCCATCATCAGGTTCGACGCGTCCTTCATCGTCCAGTTCGCCGGCGACGACACCGCCATGATCGCCACGATGATGAACAGCACCACGCCCGCGAGCGTCGACCCGAGCGCGATCTTGGCGAGGATGTCGTGGCGTTCGCTGCGCATGCTCCGCTTTCCGCATCGCTGCGATGGTGGGCCCAGCAGGACTCGAACCTGCAACCAAGCGATTATGAGTCGCCTGCTCTAACCATTGAGCTATGGGCCCTGAGTCCCGGCGATGCTAGATCGCAGCGGGTGCGGCGCAATCCGCCGCGCTCAGAAGCCGATGCGTATCAAGCGTGAGAAATCCGCGTCCTGGTCGGCGAGCAGCGAGCGGTCGTTGATGCGGTGCCGCTGGCGGCAGACCTCGAACGGCGCGTCATCGTCGATGAGACCGATGTCGTAGGCCAGGCGGTCGGCGTTTCCGGGCAGCAGCACGTCGAGGCTGTATGGAACCCGACCCGGCCAGATCGACCGGATGTGCGAGACGATGTTGGTGGTGCAGGTATTGGTCAGGGTGTTGTAGAATTCCGGCCGGTCATGGAGCCGCTGCGACCGCTCGAGCATGCTGACGAACAGCGCCCGCGCCTGCTCGCGGGTCGCACGCGCGCGATACAGGTAGACGTCATCCTTTCGGTAATTGGCGCGCAGCCGCACCAGATCGCGCTCGTCGCCGATGACGTAGGTCAGTTCGTACGAGCGATAGATCCCGGCGAGCGGCGAGAAATGCTCACCGACCTCCTTGCGGATCTCCACCGAGATGGCGAGATAGCGGCCATCGCTGAATCCGAAGCTGAGGAAGGTGTGGGCGGCGGCGCTCCAGGTGGAGAAGGGCTCGACGATGAACCACACCGTCTCCAGTTCGCGCAGATCGAAGTCGCGGTCATCGTGATGCACCGTGTAGTCGGTCGTCGAGCGGTAATCGCAGGTGCGCACCCCGCGAACCGTCAGGCCGTCGCCCGCGAGCGTGACCTCGGGAAGACGCGCCTGATCGGCCGTCCACGGGCGATCGTTGCTCGGGCGCATGGCGAGGCACCAGACCACGGTCACCACCGCGGTCAGCCGGGCGGCGCAGCGGCGGGCACCGGTCCCAATCAGGTAAATGGATCCCGCGGCATAGGCGACCGTCGCGACCACCGGAAAACCACGCAGCGGCAGGAACCACAGCGCCCCGATCACCCATGCGCTCCAGATCAGCAACGCGACCAGAGCAGCGAGCCGGAAGGCGCGCCACGACACCGAGGGCGGTGGGGTCGCGCCATTGCCGATGACCACTGGAC
>JACDEN010000648.1 GCA_013816415.1 Planctomycetota bacterium | reverse complement strand
GACCCACACCACCGCCGCCATCGCCACCAGCAGCGCGGCGTAGAGCAGCGGCACGAAGCGCCAGCCGCCGGGGACCGCTCCGCCGACGAATCCGGCCGCCGGCACCAGGGCGATCAGCAGCGGACCGATGAGCTTGGTCAGCGAGGCGCCGACGTTGCCGGCGCCGAAGGTTCCGAGCGCCAGCCCCTGGCGCTCGCGCGGAAACCACGCCGAATTCCAGGCGATGCCCAACGAGAACGAGTTGCCGCCGATACCGAAGCACACCGCCAGCACCAGCAGCTGCGCGTACGAATGCGCGAAGCCGACCAGCGCGCAGGGCACGGCGGTGATCAGCAGCAGGACGGTCATCGCTGAACGCCCGCCGACGCGATCGGTGAGGATGCCGAGCGGCAGGCGCAAAAGCGCGCCGCTGAGGATGGCGGCGGCGGTGAGCCAGCCGAACTGGACGGGCGTGAGGGCGAACTCCTTTCTGATCGGGATGCCGAGCACCCCGAACATCAGCCAGACCGCGAACAGCAGCGTGAAGGCTGCGGTCGACAGCAGCAGGACGCGGCCCGCGCCCGCGGCCTCGGCGTGGACGGCCCCTGCGGTCGCGTCCGGGGCGATCGTCGGCGCGCTCACGACGCGGCTCCGGCGCCGACGGCGATCTCGATCTCACCAGCGACGATGCGCGCCGGCCACGATGCGAGCGCGACGCTCGCATCGTCGAGGCAGCGGCCGGTGCGCAGATCGAAGGCCTGCTTGTAGATCGGCGAGGCGATGGTCGGCGCGCCCGCGCGGTCGCCGACGATGCCGCGGCTGATCACCATCGCGCCGCTGAACGGATCGCGGTTGTCGACCGCGTAGACCGCGTGGCTGCCGACGCGCACCAGCGCGATCTGGCGCCCGCGGATCAGCGCGGCGACGCCGGTGTCGGGGCGGATCAGCTCGAGCGGACACACCGCTTCCCACGCGGTGTCGGGGACGGGGACGGCGCTGATGGACATCAAGGACTCCTGCGGGATCAGATGGCGACCGGCAGCGGACGCGGCTGACCGCGTTCGAGCACCGTGCCGATCGACGGATCGGGCGCGTCGCTGTTGATGAAGGTGCGGAAGCGCGCTCGCTTGGCCGGGTCCTCGACCACGGTACGCCACTCGTCCTGGTAGCTTGCCACCACGCTCGCCATCTCGCTTTCGAGCTCAGCGGCGATACCGAGCGAATCCTCGATGATGACCTGGCGCAGGTAGGCGATGCCGCCCTCGAGCTGGTTGAACCAGGTCGCGGTGCGCTCGAGGCGGTTGGCGGTGCGGATGTAGAACATCAGGAAGCGGTCGAGGTAGCGGACCACCTGCTCCTCGGTCAGATCCGAGGCGAAGAGCACGCCGTGCTGCGGCGTCATCCCGCCGTTGCCGCAGAGATGCAGATTGTAGCCGCGCTCGGTGGCGATGACGCCGAAGTCCTTCGACTGCGCCTCGGCGCATTCGCGCGCGCAGCCCGAGCACGCCGACTTGAGCTTGTGCGGACTGCGCAGGCCCTTGTAGCGGTTCTCGAGGCGGATCGCCAAGCCGACCGAATCCTGCACGCCGTAGCGGCACCAGGTCGAGCCGACGCACGACTTCACCGTGCGCAGCGCCTTGCCGTAGGCGTGGCCGGATTCGAAGCCGGCGGCGAGCAGCTCCTCCCAGATCGCCGGCAGCTGCTCGACGCGCGCGCCGAACAGGTCGACGCGCTGGCCGCCGGTGATCTTGCTGTAGAGCGAGTAGCGCTTCGCCACCTGTCCGAGCGCGATCAGCTGGTCGGGGGTGATCTCGCCGGCCGGCACGCGGGGGACGACCGAATAGCTGCCATCGCGCTGGATGTTCGCGAGGAAGCGGTCGTTGGTGTCCTGCAGGTGCGCGTGGCGGGGGTCGAGCACGTGCTCGTTCCACGCCGAGGCGAGGATCGACGCCACCGCCGGCTTGCACACCGCGCAGCCGCGCCCGACGCCGTGCCGCGCGATCAGCTCGTCGAAGGAGCGGATGCGGTGCACGCGCACCAGGTGATAGAGCTCCTGGCGCGGGTGCGCGAAATGCTCGCACAGCGCGCGGCTGACCGCCATGCCCGCCTGCGCCATGCCGGCGTCGAGCAGCGACTGCAAGAGCGGCACGCACGAGCCGCAGCCGGTTCCGGCCCGGGTGCAGGCCTTGATCTGCGCGACCTGGGTGAAGCGCCCGTCCTGCACCGCGCCGCAGATGGTGTGCTTGGCGACGTTGTGGCACGAGCAGATGACCGCGGCGTCGGGCAGCGCGGTGACGCGCAGGCCGGCGGGCCTGGCGGCGGAATCAGCGCCGGCGCGCGCGGGCAGGATCAGCTCCTCGGGATGCGCAGGCAGCGCGAGCCCGTTCGCCATCATCTGCGTCAGCAGTCCATACGCCGAGGCGTCGCCGATCAGGATGCCGCCGATCAGCCGCGTGCGGTCGGCCGAGAGCACCAGCTTCTGGTAGGTCTCGGCGTCGCTGTCGGCGAAGTGGACGCTGTGGCAGCCGGGCGCGGCGCCATGCGCGTCGCCGAAGCTGGCGACGTCGACGCCCATCAGCTTGAGCTTGGTGGACATGTCGGCGCCGATGAAGGTCCCCGGGCCGCCGAGCATCGCGTCGACCACGACCTCCGCCATCGTGTAGCCGGGCGCGACCAGTCCGTACATCCG
>JACDEN010000647.1 GCA_013816415.1 Planctomycetota bacterium | reverse complement strand
CTACGGCCAAGAACGGCGTCGATCCCTGCGATGCCATCGCCATGGTACTCGCGGGTCAACCCTGGCTGCCATTGGCTCCGATAATAATCCGCTCAACTCAACGAGCGGCGGCCTGAGCAGTTACAATTTATCAAGTTATTTTGACGCGACGCCTAAGCTGTTGGCCGAGGCTGGCCTTCCCACCCGCCGCCGCCCGACCACGCCGGGCGAGGTGATTCTGGAAGAGTATTTGAAGCCGCTGGACGTCACTCAGACGGAGTTGGCTGCCGCGCTGCACATCCCTCTCCAGCGGGTCAATCTCATCATCAAGGGCAAGCGGGCCGTCACCCCGGACACCGCTCTACGTCTGAGCCGCTGTCTCGGCGGATCCATCCAATCCTGGCTGAACCTCCAGCATGCGGTGGACCTATACGACGCGATCGTGGCGACCAAGCGCGAGGATCTGGCGCACATCCCACATCTGGCTGCGGCCGGCTAGCTTCCGAAAGTTGACGTGTGGTGACCGGGGCAGCGGGGCCCCAGGCAGAACGGAGGCTAATCGTCCTTGTCGCCCGAGCCGCCGCCGGTTATCGGCTGGAGGCCTTGCACCCGGGGATCGTCCTTGGGCATCAGCGCGAGGTCGAAGGTCTCGCGGGTGCCGAGCCGGATCGAGCAGGCCCCGGCCTTGAGGTCGACCTTGCGCGGCTGGACGAGCTGCTCACCGTTGCAGTAGGTCCCGTTGGAGGACAGGTCCTGGATCGCCGCCTGTCCGCCGGTGATCTGCAGGCGGACATGCCGCCGGCTGACGGTATTGAAGTCGTGGTCGTTGTCGCGGACCTGGGACGGGGTCTTGAGGTAGGCCGAGGTCTTGCGCAGACTGACGTCGCAGGAGCGGCTCCGACCGATGGTGACCTCGACTCCCTCTCCGATGACGAAGCATTCGCCTTCGACCATCCCCGCTGTCCCGATCAACACCGGAACCACATCCATCATGACCGACCTAGGCTTGGCATCGATCCCATGACTATAGCCCCGCTCGACCGCAAACACAATCGCCTCCTGCACATGGGTCTTTCCACAGTATGAACGGCCTCTTGCACATCGTGATCAGCAACGGGGGCTTCACCGTGGTCCTGATCGCCGCCGTGTCCATGGCGGCCTTGACGGTCGCCATCGAACGGGCCTGGCGACTGATGCCGCTGGCCAAGCGCTTCGATGCCCGTTGGGCGGCCACCAGCGACGCCATCCTGCGCGGCGGCGTGGCGCACGCCGCTCCGGGGAAATCCGACGCGATGGGACGGGTGCTGGCTGCCGGCCTGGCGGTCCGCCAGCGCGGCAGCGAGATCGTCCGCATCGTCGCCCTGGACGCCGCCCAGCGTGAGGTGGCGGGCCTCGAACGCGGCCTCGGCGTGCTGATGGTCACGGCGCAGGTCGCTCCGCTGCTGGGGCTCTTGGGGACGGTGGTCGGCCTGATCGAGGCGTTCCAGGCGGCGAGCGCGCCGGGGGTCAGCGTGACGCCCGGTCTGCTGTCGGGGGGCTTGTCGAAGGCGCTGGGCACCACGGTCGCGGGACTGTGGGTGGCGATCCCGGCCTACCTCGCCTACGGCGGTTTCTCGGGGCTCGCAGGCCGGCTGATTGCCCAGCTCGAGCACGCCGCCACCACGCTGCCGACGCTGCTGCAGACCGTCCCGGAGGCGCGCGCCCCGGCGGAGCGGACGGCGAAATGACCCTGCGGCGCCGCCATGGATTCCATAGCACGTTCATCAACCTCACGCCGCTGATCGACATGTCGCTGATGCTCGTGGTCTTCTTCGTGCTGTGCCTGACGACCAGCAATGCGGCGATGCGGTCGATGCAGGTGACCTTGCCTCAAGCGGGGAACGCCGATGCCGCGCGGCGCGAATCGCTCGAGATCACCATCGACCGCTCGGGCGCGATCACCGTCGAGAAGCGCTCCGCCACCATCGCCGACCTGCCGCGGCTCGCGGCCAAGGCGACATCCGTCTCGCTGCTCGCGGACAAAGAGTGCCGGCACGGGACGGTCGTCGAGGTCGTCGACGCCCTCCGCCGCTGCGGGGTCACAGACATCTATTACGCCACCGCCGCGCCGCCTGAGGATCTGTGAGTCCGGCCGATGCATCCTTCCGCCCGGCGGCGCGCCTCCATGACGGCCGCGACTACACCCCGGTGTTCAACCGCCAGCAGAAGGCGGCGGGTCCGCACGTGGTGGTGCTGCTGCGTCCGCGCGATGCAGGAAAGGACCGCGCGTCGGCGCCGATCGGTCGGCTCGGGATCATGGTCTCGACCAAGGTCTCGGCCAAGGCGGTCCGTCGCCATCAGCTGAAGCGCTGGGTGCGCGAATGGTTCCGCCTGGGGCTGAAGGAGACGCTCGCTGGCTACGATGTGGTGGTGCTGTTCCGCGCTGATCCCGCGGCCGACGCCCATCGCCTGCTCGACGAGGAGATCACCGCCCTGGCACGGCGTGCTCTGGCCGCGGCCCCGCAAGGCTCGGGCGGCCGGCGCGACCGCCGACCGCAGAAGCGTGTCCCATGAAGGCGCTGCTGCGTCTGGCCATCGCGGGCTACCAACGCTTCCTATCACCGCTCAAGCGGCCGTGCTGCCGCTTCGTTCCGACCTGTTCCCAATACGCGGCCGAGGCGGTCGACCGCCATGGCGCCGCGCGGGGCACGTG
>JACDEN010000646.1 GCA_013816415.1 Planctomycetota bacterium | reverse complement strand
AAGCAGATCTCCTGACTGTCAGGCTTGTCGGCAACGACAGCCAATCCAAGCCGGTGCGCAGCGGCCCGAATGTCGGTCTTGGTTGAGTCGCCAACGGGAAGCATCATCCGCGAAAGGACGGCGCGATCGATTCCCCAGAGGAAATAGGTCTGGTCCTTGCTCCGGTCGTCGGCACGGAAGAGTCCGCCGTCGCGCGCGATCGCATAATGGCCGGTCGCGATACGGCCGCAGCCGAGCGCATCGGCGTGCGCCAGGAAATCACGGAACTTGGTGAACGAGTTGCAGCGCACGCACGGAATGGGCGTCCGGCCCCTGCTGTATTCGCTCACAAAGTTCTGGATGACGTGGAGGGCAAACCGGTCCTCGAGGTTGAGGACGTAGTGCGGAATGCCGATTGCGTCCGCGACGTCGCGCGCGTCGTTGATCGAATCGAGCGAGCAGCAGGGACGATCGGGTACGTCGTCACCGTGGCAGAACAGCTTCATCGTGGCGCCCACCACGTCGTACCCCTGCTCGACCAGGCGTGCTGCTGCCACGGAGCTGTCCACACCACCTGACATCGCGACCAGCACCCGCTCACGCACGCCCAAGCACTCCGGCCAGCTTCCTCACCTTGGAGACCACCGCCGGGAAGACCGCGACGGCCCGGTCGATGTCCGCTTCCGTGCTGGAGTGGCCCAGGCTGAAGCGGATCGCGCCGAGTGCCGCGCCGCGCTCGACTCCCATGGCGGTGAGGACGTGGGAGGGCTCGATGGCGCCGGTCGAGCAGGCAGACCCGCCCGATACGGCCACGCCTGACAGATCGAAGTGCATCAGGAGGGCTTCGCTGTCGGTGCCGGCGACGGCGACGCTGAGGATATGCGGTGCGCGCGGCGCCGACTCCGCGTTCACCGATACATCCGGTGCCGCCGCAACCAGCCGCTCGGCGAGGGAATCACGAAGCGCCGCCAGCCGCACCGCCTCACCCGAAAGCTCGAGAGCGGCGAGGCGCGCCGCGACGCCGAGCGCGACTGCGCCGGCCACGTTCTCGGTGCCGGGCCTGATGCCGTACTGCTGGCCGCCGCCATGGATGATCGCCTCGACCGCCTTCCGGTCACGCACGATCAGGGCGCCGATGCCCTTGGGAGCCCCCAGCTTGTGGCCCGAAATGGTCATGAGGGTACAGGGCAGGGTAGCCATCGATACCGGCACCTTCCCGAACGCCTGCACGGCGTCGGTATGGAAAGCGACCCCCGCCTCGCAGCACCGCGCGGCGATCTCGTCCACCGGCTGCACCACGCCAACCTCGTTGTTCACCCACATCACCGAAACGACCGCCGGGCGATCGGCCAGCGCGGCATCAAGCGCGTCCAGGTCGAGCACGCCGCGGCCATCGACCGGCAGGATGACCTCACTGCCGCCCAGGTGGCAGACTGCGTGCGCGGCCGCGAGGACGGCCTTGTGCTCGATCGCCGAAACCGCCGCGCACATGAGGCCCCCGCGATCGCGTGCGGCGAGCGCGGCACCCAGAATCCCCAGATTGTCCGCCTCGGTCCCGCCCGACGTGAAGATCACCTGCGATGGCTCAGCGCCCGCGGCAGCCGCGATGTCCCGGCGAGCCTGCTCCAGTCCGGCCCGCGCGGCCCGGCCAAACCGGTGACCGCTCGACGGGTTGCCGAAGGCGGTATCGGTGAGGTAGGGAAGCATCGCCTCGAGCACTTCCGGCCGGACCGGAGTGGTCGCCGCGTGATCGAGATAGACCGGTGGCTGCATGGGCATAAACATAGCGCCGGAGCGGGGTTATTGGCTATCGCATCACCTTACATCGACTGGACGCCCATCGCGATCACGTCTTCGATCTCGACCGTCTCGTGGGTAAAGAACGGCTCGCCGAACCGGGTCCGGATCAGCGAGCCGTTTCGCGCGTCCTGGGTCTCGACCAGCGCGTAAAGGTCCTGGCCGGTCGGGAAAATTTCGCCGGCGGCCTTCGCGCCATCGAACTGGCTCGCGTAACAGCGGATCGCCTCCATCTTGCGCGAAAACTGGGCGCTGATGTCGACCACGAAGGTGGGCTTGAGCGGATCCTCACGGTAGGCGAGCGAATAGAGGACCTTCATGGGGCGGTGCGGCTCGCCCTCGGCGTCGTACCGGGCGAGGCCGGCGAGAAAACAGGCATCGCGGCTCACTTCCGACGCGACCCGGTGATCCGGGTGGCGGCCGACCGGGAACGGCAGGATCACCACGCGCGGGGCAAAGCGGCGGATCTGCGCCACCAGTACCCGCCGCGTCGCTTCGTCGTTGCTGAGATAGGCGTCGCGAAGCCCCGCATTCCGCCGCTCGCTCACGCCCAGGACCGCAGCGGCGCGCTCCGCTTCCTCGGCTCGGAGCGATGCGCTCCCCCGCGTGCCGCTCTCGCCTTCAGTCAGGTCGAGAATGCCGGTGCGATACCCTGAATCGGACGCCTTGAGCAGCGTGCCGGCACAGGTGAGCTCGACGTCATCCCGGTGCGCCGCAATCGCGAGGAGGTGGACAGGCACGGGTGTGTCTCCAATTCAGGGTGTCATCGGTGAAGGCGCGCCTATTCGTGCCGCAGCGCCTCGACCGGGTCCATGCGGGACGCGCGATTTGCCGGGTACAGGCCGAACACCAGTCCGATCAGTATGCTCACGCCGCACGCCAGCACGGCACTCCAG
>JACDEN010000112.1 GCA_013816415.1 Planctomycetota bacterium | reverse complement strand
CGATCGCCTGGAGCCCGCTGGCGGGCGGATGGCTGTCGGGGCGCTGGCGCAAGGGCTCCGACGACCTGACGTCACGGCGTGCGGCGATGATCCCCGACCGCTACGACCTCTCGATCCCCGAGAACCAGGCGAAGCTCGACGCCGCCGACGCGCTCGGCGCGGACAGCGGACTGGCCGACGAGATCGCGACGCTGCTGGTCGAGGATCCCCCAATCTCGATCGGCGACGGCGGCATGATCCGCGATGGGGTCGACACCGCGCTCGATGAGCTGCGGGTCATCCGCAGCGATGCGGGGACCTGGCTCGCCGCCTATCAGCAGCGCGAGGCCCAGGCCTGCGGCCTGTCCAAGCTGAAGGTCGGCTACAACCGCGTCTTCGGCTACTACATCGAATTGTCGAAGGCGAACGGCGACAAGGTGCCGGCGCATTTCATCCGCAAGCAGACGCTGGTCGGGGCCGAGCGCTACATCACGCCGGAACTCAAGGAATACGAAGACAAGGCGCTAGGCGCCGAGGATCGCATCCGCACGCGCGAGCAGGCGCTGTTCGTCGGGCTGCGCGACCATGTCGGTGGATCGGTCGCCGGCCTGCAGGCCTGCGCCGCCGCCCTGGCGACCGTCGACGTCCTCGCCGGACTGGCGGAAGCGGCGCGGAAACAGGAGTGGTGCCGCCCCCGGCTGGTCGATGACCCGGTGCTCGAACTGATCGGCTGCCGTCATCCGGTGGTCGAGCAGGTCATCGGCCGCGGCAGATTCGTCGCCAACGACACCACCTTGTGCGCCGGGTCATCCGAGGGCGGACGACCGCGGCTCGTGGTCATCACCGGCCCGAACATGGCGGGCAAGTCGACCTACATCCGCCAGGTGGCGATCGCGGTGATCCTTGCGCAGGCCGGAGGATTCGTGCCCGCGGTATCGGCGACGATCGGCATCGTCGACCGCGTCTTCACCCGCGTGGGTGCCGGCGATGAGCTCGCGCGCAACCTCAGCACGTTCATGGTCGAGATGGCCGAGACCGCCGCGATCCTCAACCATGCGACCCGCCGCAGCCTGGTGGTCCTCGACGAGGTCGGCCGCGGCACCTCGACCTTCGACGGCGTGAGCTTGGCGTGGGCGATCACCGAATTCCTCCATGACCGCATCGGCTGCCGCAGCCTGTTCGCGACCCACTACCACGAACTGGTGGATCTCGCGATCGACCGCCCCGGCATCGCCAACCTGACCGTCGCCGTCGCCGAGCAGGACGACGACGTGGTCTTCCTCCATCGCATCGTCGCCGGCGCCGCGACCAAGAGCTACGGCATCCACGTCGCTCGCCTGGCCGGCGTCCCCGCCGCGGTGGTCTCGCGCGCGAAGGAGGTCTTGGCGACGCTCGAACAGCTCAACGTCAGCTTGACCGAGCGCGAACGCCCCGCCGTGCGCGCCGACGGGAAAAACCCGGCGGTGCAGCTCACCCTGTTCCAGGCCCAGGAGAGCCAGGTCCTCCAGCGCCTGAAGGCCACCGACCTCGACGCCCTCGCCCCCCGCCAAGCCCTCGAACTCCTCTACGACCTGAAATCGCAGGCCCTGCGCGAAGCTTGATAGTCGGGGGCTTCGCCCCCAAACCCCCGCGACCTTTGTCGCCGTTCGAACCCGGCTGGGAACCAGCCGGGTTCGTCGCGTGATGGGCTTCGCCCATTGTATCACGCGACCACGGCTCGGCGGTCGGGCGGCTTCCGCCGCCGGATCGAGTTAGGCACAGGCGAAATAAAAGAATGACAAGGGTCGCGAGGGGTTCGGGGGCGAAGACCCCGACTCAACTCCGCGGCGCAGCCGCCGACCGCCGAGCCCTGCTTGCGTGATAAAATGGGCGAAGCCCATCACGCAAAAATCCTGGCCGCTCCGGCCAGGATTTAAGGGCGACAAAGGTCGCGGGGGTTTGGGGGCGAAGCCCCCGACTTTATGTCAGCCAGGAGAGGAATCGGGGGACCGGACTGGTATCCCGCTTGCCCACCAGGCGCGTCGCTCGCTCTTCCAATGCATGCAGCCGCCGCGACAGGTCCTGGCGCCGCTCCTCCACCTGCGCAGCAGTCGGCTCCTCGGGCGCGTACACGATCGGTTCGCCATAGACGACGGCCAGGTGTGCGCGCGGGAGCGGAATCCGGAAACGGTCCCAGCTCCGCCGCAACGTCAGCTCGCGTGTCGCCCGCACGCCGATGGGGACGATCGGCACGCCGTATCGCCGCGCCAATTCGATCGGCCCGGCCTTCGCCTGCTTGAACGGTCCCCGCGGTCCATCGATGGCGATCGCCAACTGGAACCCGGAGCGCAGCGCCGCGATCAACTCCTTGGCCGCACCCGCTCCGCCGCGGGCGCTCGAGCCACGGACCGGTCGGACTCCGACCCGTTCCATGTAATCGGCGATGATCTGTCCGTCGCCCGACAGGCTCGCCAACGCGGCGACGTGGAAGCACTGATGCGGCGCGAGCACGCTCATCAGGCTCTGGTGCCACAGGCAGAAGATCGCCGTCCCGGTCGGACTCATCTGCGCCGCCTGCCGCACATATCCGACGTCGAACAGATGCGTCCGGAGGCTGCGGACCAGGGGTGCCGCCAGGGCATGGACGAAGTCGGGAGATGGCCGCAAGCGCATGCTTCCTGCAGTCATGGGCGCACGTACCACGGCGACAAGAGGGAGCCCCCGCCATCAGCGTCGGAAGGCCCGTCCCGCGGCTTGCTCAAGCGGGTGAGGACACTAGCCTTCGGCCTCCCTACCTGCCCGGGTGGCGGAATTGGCAGACGCGCTAGGTTCAGGTCCTAGTATTAGCAATAATGTGCAGGTTCGAGTCCTGTCCCGGGCACCAGCCGATATCCCACGACGCTCGTCGTGGGATGTTTTATTGAGCCTCGGCCTCGGCAGCTGCACGGAAAAGATAACGCCAAGGGCCCAGCGGCCCTTGGCGTCATGATGAACGTCGAGCGCCCTTCGGCGGGTCTACTTGACCCAGGCCCTCGTGCTCGAACCAGCACCTTCGGCGTTCATGGTGCCGTCATCAGCGCGGTCGTCATAGACGTCATCCATGTCGGCATCGCGATTCTGCCAGCCATAGGTGAAGGCGGTTCCGTCGACGTTGCTGGTCTTGTTGGTACCAGTCATCGCCGTCTTGGTCTGATCCATGGTGCCGATGTGACCATCAGCGAAGCAGGCGACGATCTTCTTCTTGTGGGCCTTGGTTTCAGCCCCGCGGTCTGCGGTCACGACCCGCAGCGAACCAGCGGATGCCGGGACCGACCAATCATAGCAATATCCCGCGATTCCATTGCCGGTGGCGATCGCCCACTGCGCAATGGTGCCGGCCGTGAAGGTGAGTGCGCTGGCGCCAGTCAGGAGCGCCGGCGGTTTGTTGGTCGGATTCGATGGGCAGGCGAACAGTTTGGGAGGGAGCTCCTTACCATTGATGGACGCCATGTATTCCAAGCTCCCCAATGCGGTTGCCTTGGCATCCGGAGCAGTTGCCACATAGTCACCGGTGGCGTTCGTATAACGACACGGCCAGAGGCCATCATTGTCATTCGCATAGGCGAGGCTGGCGATGACGATCTGACGCTGGTTGTTGCCGCAGCTGGTGCGCTGCGCGGCTGCTTTGACCAGCCCGATGGCGGGCAGGAGCATGCCGGCGAGGATGGCGATGATGGAGATCACCACCAGGAGTTCGATCAGGGTGAAGCCCCGGCGAGGGTGAAGGGAATGAGTAGACATGGTGCCTCCGTATGGAACGGCGTGGATGAATCGGCCAATGGAATGGATAGGCCGGATGCATGTAGGGTACATCACGATCCGCGAGCAGGCAATTCCAAACGGTAGCTGGGGCCGGACGTGCGCCAGCGGGCTTAAAATAACATAACCACGGTCATGGACCGTGGTTATGTGAATCCTGGAGCAAGCGAGGCTCACTTCATGTGGATGATTTCGAACAGCTCCTCGCCGAGTTCCTTGGCGCTGTAGTCGCGGATGCGCGGGGGCGCGAAATCGACCTCGCGTGCCTCATCGAAGTCGCTCGGGTTGCCCGTCGATTTCCGTCCCGACACCTTCGCCTCGTAGGCGCGGACGGCGTCGTAGCAGACCAGGGCGTATTTCCAAGACAGGCCGGAGAAGCAGTGGATGACCACCGGGTCCTGGGTCTTGCGATCGCCGCCCTTCTCAAATTTCGCCAGGGCGTCGTTGAGGTACACATGCACCTGTTCGACCTGCTGGAGGAGCTGGTTGCCGGATTTCGCCTTCTGGAGGATGCCGCCGTCCATCTCGATCGGATCGGCGTTGCCGACCTTGATCCAGGCCTTGGGAATGACCGCGATGCCGGCCCGCATGTCGTTCAGCTGCTTGAAGTATTCGGACGGCTGGCCGCCCTTGTACAATCCCGCGGGATAGATGCAGATGTTGATCATCTGCGGAGGTTCGACCGGCTTCGACGGCGCCGCCGCCTGCCCCTTGTCGGTCGGCAGCAGGCTGGTGATGGTCTTCTCCTCCGACGTGAATTTCGTCGTCAGGATGAAGAACAGCAGCAAAAGCATGATGCAGTCGATCAATGGCACCAAGTCGAGTTTGCCCTCGGCCAACTTGTCATCTGGTGATTCAGCCATGGGGCGTCCTTTTATCCGTGCGAGGAGGAAAGCTGCGGAGGTCGGTGCGGGCGGCTCCGCTCACATCTTGTCTTCGGGCCTTCGGGTCGTGAAGTCGATGTTGACGAATGCTCGGGCGGTTTTGGGGTCGAGCCCCTTCTTCGGCTGCATGTTCTCGAGGTCGAGCGTGTCGGTGAGGACCTGCTGGACCTCCTGGACGACGCGGTACTCGGTGTCGCCGTCGGCGCGGATCTCGATGATCACTTTGGGCAGGCGCATGCCGGTCTTTTTCGGATCGTCGTATTTCTCAGCCTTGTCATAGACGGCATCGAGGATCTGGCGCAGTCCCTTGTAGCCGCTGTAGTCGTTGACGCCCGACGCATTGAACGTGTGGGTGCCGATGCGGATCGAGTTGCGCGGCGGCTGGTCGGCCGCGCCATGCTGCGTCGCGCCGAAGAGGTTGACGATCTCGCGGGTCCAGCCGTTCGGGTCCTTGAACTTCGCTGCCGTCTTGGTCGGCGGAACGGTGATCTGCTCGGTGCGCTGATCGACCGTGATGCGTCCGCAGAGCATGAAGAACAGGAGCAGCAGGAAGATGCAGTCGATCATCGGGACGAGATCGATCTCTGCGTCCGCATGGTTCATGTTGCGTTTACGGATATTATGAGCCATGCCTACTCTCTCACAGGGCTAACGTGGGACCCGGCCGAAGGTTCACTTCGTCCGGAAATAGTCGAGCAGCTCGCCCGTGATGACCGCGGCGTCGAGGGCGCACTGGTTCACGCGATTGCGCAGCCAGAAGAAGAAGTAGAGGCCGCCGATCGCGATGCCGAGTCCGGTCGCGGTGCACACCAGGGCCTCACCGATCGAGCCGGCGAGCATGTTGGGGTCGACACCGCCCGGATTCGACGACATGACCAAGAACGCCTTGATGATGCCGGAAACGGTTCCAAGCAGGCCGAGCAGGGTCGCCGAGCTGGCGAACATCGAGATCCAGCTCACGCGGGACATGTACTTGTTGTGCTCGGCGAGTCCGACGTGCTCGGCGGTCTCCTTCATCACTTCGTAGCCGAAGTCGCGCTTGTCCAGAGCCGCGGCGACGATGTTGCCGAGCATGCTGTTGTCGCCGGCGACCGCGTTGCGGGCACTTTCAACGGCTTCCTCGGTCGGACCTTCCGCGAGGATGTTGTGGACTTCGTCAGCGAGCCCGTCTGGAATCAGCGTATCGCGCTTGATCGTGAACACGTATTGGAGGGCCAGCGAATAGGTGATCAACGACAGGAAGATCAGCAGGAATTCGATCGGACCCGCCTTGATGATCAGATCGAACAGGCTGTGCGAATGCTGCTGGGGCGCCGAGGCTTCCGCACCTCCGGCGATGGACATCGCCATCGTGAGCATGAGGACCGGAAGAGACGCGCGGATGAAGCGACGCATGGGAAACTCCGTCGTGTGGCGGCAGGCGTTTACCCGGCCGGGATGAGAGCCGACCGTATAGGACCGGCTGGTAGTGTGGGGCGGATTATGAAGGGACATGGGGAAGGCGGCAAGGACGGCAGGTGTCGCACGAGGGTTGCATGTGATACAACCTGGCCTCTTGGTCATACACGGCCCGAAGTCGAACGAAGGCCGAACGAAGGCGGGCGCGAGCGGTTCGATCCATGATGCGTTCTCGACACCTGGGTGAGTGATCAGCTATAGGCCTAGTCGATACGCTGATCGGGCCGCATCGTCGGAAAGAGGATCACATCGCGGATATTGGATTCTCCGGTGAAAAGCATGGCGAGACGATCGATCCCGATGCCTTGTCCACCGCATGCCGGCAATCCGTGGTCGAGCGCCGTGCAATAGTCGTCGTCGACCAGTCCGGCGACGACGCCCGCTTCGTCATCCTTCGCCGCAGCGGCTTCGGCGGCCTGCTGGGCGAAACGCGCGCGCTGGAGATCCGGATCATTGAGCTCGGTGTACGCGTTGCCGAGCTCCATCCGCGCGATGAACAATTCGAAGCGCAGCGTCTTCGCCGGATCATCGGGATGCGCCTTGCACAGTGGCGTGAGCCAGGACGGCTGATCCGTGATGAAGGTCGGCTGGACCAGATGCGGTTCGACGATGAGTTCCCACACCTCGTTCGCGAGGCGGTCGAACGACGGGAAATCAGCGGGATCCAGACCGTGCTTCCGCGCTGCCCCCTCGACCGCTGCGCGATCATCATACGCGATTCCACCGAACTCGAGCAAGGCATCGTGGTATGAGATCCGCCGCCACGGACGGTCGAGGTCGATCCGTATGCCGTCGTACGTCAGGACACGCGTGCCGACGACCGCGTCGGCGAGGTGACGGAACAGCTCCTCGCTCAGATCCATCATCGCGACATGATCGGCGTAGGCCTGGTACCATTCGATCATCGTGAATTCAGGATTATGGCGTGGGCTGATGCCCTCATTGCGGAAGTTGCGGTTGCATTCGAACACGCGCTCGAGTCCGCCGACCAGCAGCCTCTTGAGATGGAGCTCCGGTGCGATGCGCAGGTACAGGTCCAGGTCGAGCGCGTTGTGGTGCGTCACGAAAGGCTTGGCCGTCGCTCCGCCCGGGATCGGATGCATCATCGGGGTCTCGACCTCGAGGAACCCGCGGTCGGTGAAGAATCTGCGCACCGCCGCGACCAGCCGGCTGCGCACCAGGAAGGTCGAGAGGCTGGCGTCCGACATCATCAGGTCGAGGTACCGCTGCCGCGATCTCGTCTCGGCAGACAGCTCGCCACTGTCGGCCCCGGCCTGGTGCGGCGGCGGCAGCATCGCCTTGCCCAGTACATGGATCTCGGCGGCGAACACGCTGATCTCGCCGCGCCGGGTGCGTCCGACCTGTCCGACCACACCGATCCAATCCGCGAGGTCGAGGGCCTCGACGATGGCCCATTGGCGCTCGCCGAGGGCGCTGAACTCGAGATACAGCTGGATCCCCCGCGCCTTCTTGGCCTCGGCTCCTTCGATGTCGGCTGTCCCGGCGAGGACCTGCTCGCGATAGACCTCGCCGCGGCTGCGGTCGTAGAGCGTGGCGAATCTGAGCTTCGCCCCGGAACTGCGGAGATTCCCAAGGCGGCCGGCGATGCGCACGGTCTCGCCGCGCGGCTGGTCGCCGGGCTTGCCATCAGGACCGACGG
>JACDEN010000645.1 GCA_013816415.1 Planctomycetota bacterium | reverse complement strand
GCTCGGGACTCAGCTACGACAACCGCGCCAGCGCCAACGCGCTGGTGACCCTGCTGCGCGCGATGCACCGCAGCGACTGGCGCGACGCCTTCGCCTCGACGCTCAAGAGCAAGGATTCCGGCAAGGCGCGCGGCATGGTCAAGACCGGCACCCATGCCATCGCCTGCTGCCTCGCCGGATACATCGATATGCCCAACGGCCACCGCATTGCTTTCGCCGTGCTCTTGAACAAGGGCACGTCACGGGATTTCGGCTGGAGCGGAAAGATGCGCGAGGCGATGTTCAAGATCCTGTGCGGGGGGTAGGGAGAGTCCGACGTCCGACGTCCGACGTCGACAGCCCACGATCAGGACGCCCTTGCTGTCTCTCCGACGTCGGACGTCGGACGTCGGACTCTCTAGGCGAATTTCCTGACATACGGCAGCCCCGCCGCCGTCCCCCGCACCGCGGTGATGCCACTCACCAGTTCGCCGACCGCGTCCCATTGTCCGGTGAGGAACTGCTTGCGCGGGCCGTCGGCCATGGTCGCGGGGATGGCGCGGGCGCCGAAGCGGATCTCGTTCTTGGACAGGTCGACGGTGACCTCGCAAGCGGGATCGCGCTCGATGGCGTCGTGCAGCGATTCGATGTCGACCGCGGACGCGCGCAGGCAGGGAACGCCCATGGCCACGCAGTTGCCGAAGAAGATCTCTGAGAAGCTGATGCCGACGATCACCGTGATGCCCCACTTTGCGATCGCCTGCGGCGCGTGTTCGCGCGAGGAGCCGCATCCGAAGTTGCTCGAGACCACCAGCACCGAGGCGCCGGCGAAGCGCGGATCGTCGAAGGGATGCGTCTTCCCCTGGGCGCGTAGCTGGGTGCGGTCGTCTTCAAAGGCGAATTGGCCGAGGCCGTCGAAGGTCACGCAGCGCAGGTAGCGCGCGGGAATGATGCGGTCGGTGTCGATGTCGTTGCCGCGCAGCGGCACGGCACGGCCCGCGATGGTTGAGACGATGCTGCTCACGGCTGCTCCTTGTCGACGTTCATGCCGCGGCCGGAGCCGGCGTTCTCCGCCGCCTCGGCGGCCGCTTCCATGCCTTCGGCATGGGCTTTGACCGGCTTCTGCATGCGCGCTTCGGATCCGCGGCCCGAGGCGGCGATCCACGCGACGATGGCGATGATCGCCACCATCGAGATCACGATCGTGACCAGCATCCGGCGCGAGAGGGCTTCGGACATCTCAGCTCTTCGAACTCGCAGCGGAGCGCTGCAGCACGGTACGCACGTCGGTGACGCGGCCCTCGAGCGCGGCGATCGCCACCATGGCGGGGCTCATCAGCAGGGTGCGTCCGGCGGGCGACCCCTGGCGACCCTTGAAATTCCGGTTCGACGACGAGGCGCTGATCTGTCGTCCGATCAGCTTGTCCGGGTTCATCGCCAGGCACATCGAGCAGCCGGCATTGCGCCACTCGAAGCCGTGGGCGGTGAAGATCTTGTCGAGCCCTTCGGCTTCGGCGGCGACCTTGACCGCCTCGCTGCCGGGGACGACGAAGGCCTTGACCGTCTTCGCGACCGTGCCGCCGTGCGCGCCGACCACGCGCGCGGCTTCGCGCAGGTCGCTCAGACGCCCGTTGGTGCAGCTGCCGATGAAGGCGACGTCGATCGGCACGCCGGCGATGCGGCTCCCCGCCTTGAGGTCCATGTACTGGTAGGCCTCATCGATGGTCGCCCACTCCTCCTTGGCGAACGAGTCGCGCGCCGGGATGGTCTCGCCCACGCCGATGCCGTGGTCGGGCGAGATGCCCCAGGTCACGGTCGGCTCGATCTCCTCGGCCGTGAAGGTGCGGACATCGTCGAAGACCGCATCCGCGCCCGAGGCGACCTGCTTCCACCACGCCACCGCGCGCTCCCACGCGGCGCCGGTGGGAGCGTGCTCGCGCCCTTTGAGATAGTCGAAGGTGATCTGATCGGGGTTCACGTATCCGCAGCGGGCTCCGCCCTCGATCGCCATGTTGCAGACGGTCATGCGCTCCTCCATCGACAAGGCGTCGATGGTGGAGCCGGCGAATTCGTAGGCGAAGCCCACCCCGCCCTTGGCGGTCAGGTGGCGCAGCACGTGCAGGATCAGGTCCTTGGCGTAGACACCGGGTCTCAGCGCGCCGTCGACCTGGATCTTGCGCACCTTGAGCCGCGACATCGACAGCGTCTGGCTCGCAAGCACGTCGCGCACCTGCGAGGTGCCGATCCCGAAAGCGATGGCGCCGAACGCACCGTGGGTGGCGGTGTGGCTGTCGCCGCATGCCACGGTCATGCCGGGAAGCGTGAGCCCCTGCTCGGGGGCGATGATGTGCACCACCCCCTGCTTGCCGCTTCCGGGCTGGAACAGCCGAATTCCGAACTCGCGGCAATTGGTCTCGATCGCGACCATCATCTCCTCGGCCAGGGTGTCGGCGTAAGGCCGGGACTGGTCCTCGGTCGGCACGATGTGGTCGACGGTGGCGACCGTGCGTTCGGGAAATGGGACTTTCAGCCCGCGTTCGCGCAGCATGGCGAAGGCCTGGGGACTCGTGACCTCGTGGATCAGGTGCAGGCCGATGAACAGCTGGGTCTGGCCGCTGGGGAGGGCGCGGACGGCGTGGAGGTCCCAGACCTTGTCGAACAACGTGCGGCTGCTCATGGAGCTCCTCGGGCGGGCGCGGCAGTTT
>JACDEN010000111.1:6447-7801 GCA_013816415.1 Planctomycetota bacterium | reverse complement strand
GTCTTGCATGTGCACCGCGATCGAGCGGCGCGCGCGGTCGGAGCGGTTCGGTCCGCTGCCATGGATGGTCAGGCAGTTGTGGAAGCTGACCTGGCCGGCGCGCAGGTCCATCGGCACCTTCAACACTGGTTTCCCTCCGGTGATGAACTCGCGCTCGAGCGCGGTCAGGTCGGGATTGAAGAAATCGAGCTTCTCGGTGTTGTCCGGCCACCGGTGGCTGCCGTCGATCATGTTGACGGTGCCCATGGTCTCGTCGCAGTCATGGAAGGGGATCCACGCGGTGAGCATCGCGCTCGACGAGCAGGTCTTCCAGTACCCGCGGTCGGTGTGCCAGCCGACGTTGTTTTTCCGCTCGGGCCGGTCGACCGGCTTGTAGAGGAGCTGATCGTGCCAGAGGCGGATCTCGTCGGTGCCGGCGAGCACCGCGGCCACCGCCGCGAGCACCGGCGAGCGCACCAGCGCCCCCAGCTCGCGGTTCTGCAGCGACGCCCAGTCGTTCTTGCGCAGCACATCGCCCTGCTCGGGCTTCCATCCCCATGCCGGTGCTCCTGCCGGTAGCGGCAGGTCGATCGCGCCCGCGTAGAAGCGTTCGCTCGCGGCGACCACGCGATCCAGCTGTGCCTGGGTGAACAGGGGGCGCGAGATGTACCAGCCGTGCTCGCGGTAGAACGCGACGTCCTCCTCGGCGGGAAGCAGGGCGCGTTCGTCGTCGGTCAGGATGAAGGTCATTGCCGCATCCTACCTGGGTCGGGTCCGATATTCCTTGTCCGCCCTTCCGAAACATGTATCAAATACTACGCCAAAGATGATTTTCTCACGACCCCGCGGAGTGCTGGCCGGATTCCACGCCGATGAGCCCGAGGCGGCCGTCCCCGAGCTGCTGACGCTCGGCGAACAGTGGTTCCCCACCAAGGGTGCCATCGGTCTGCACACCCATCAGGTCTGGGAGCTCTACCTGCAGCTCGAAGGAGCGACACGCTGGCGCAGCCGCAGCGGCACGGTCGAACTCACGGCGGGCGATCTCTACGCCGCCCCGCCCGACGTCGAACACCGGCTGATCGACAGCCCGTCGCGCAAGCATCATTTCGTGTTCGCCATCATCGACCTCGACCGGGTCTTCGTCCGCCTGCCGGCGCTGCGCTCGGCGTGGACGCGCGGCGAATTCATCCACCGCACCGGCGCCGAGAACCTCGAGGGTCCGTTCCGCCAGCTGGTGCGCGAGGCGAGCATGCACCAGCCGCATCGCGCCGAGGGCGTGCGCGCGGCGCTGGATGCGGTGGTGATCGAGGCTTCGCGTCTGCTCGATGCGTCTGCCGGAGCCCGGCGAGGCACCCGGCTGGTCGCGATCCATCCC
>JACDEN010000111.1:976-6437 GCA_013816415.1 Planctomycetota bacterium | reverse complement strand
ACCTGATGGAGCACCATCCGGAAAAGCCGTGGCCGCTGGTCGAGCTCGGCCGCCTGGTCGGATTGTCCCCCAACCACCTGGTCAACCTCTTCACCGGCGAGATCGGCTCATCCCCGCGCCAGTACCTCCTGCGCCAGCGCATCGAGCGCGCCAAGCACCAGCTCGAGACCAGCGACGCGCCGGTGACGGCGATCGCGCTCGATCTCGGCTTCTCGTCGAGCCAACATTTCGCGAAGGCGTTCGTGCACCTCGCCGGGTGCTCGGCGCGGGACTGGCGGGAACGGCGGCGCTGAACGGCCTCAACGCGTCGGCGGATCGACCTCGCGGACGGTGCTCCCGCGTCCGTCGGCCTGAACGAACAGCGCCAAGCGCGTCTTGGTCGCGGGGTCTGCGCCGGTGACGGTGACATAGTCGAAGCGACCGCGCAGGTCGGTGTACCCGTCCTTGAGGAACGCGGTGGTCCCATCGGTCGTGCGTGCATAGACCTTGACGTACGCGGCGGGCAGCGGCTTGCCGTCCGCGGAGGATACCACCTGGACCTGGCCTTCGGCGTGGGCGATGCGCACGTCGAGCGCGCTGGCGTACCAGGGCAGGATCTGGCGCAGGCCGGCCGACTGGATCTCGATCATGGCGTTGCGTTGGCGGAACGCCTCGGGAATGGCGATGCGCGTCGCGGTCTTCTTCGCATCCAAAGCGATCGGGTTCGACGCGGCCGGCTTGATCCGGGTGACGCGGTCGCCGCCGGCGACATCGAATGGCGAGCGCGAGAACAGCATCTCGAGATCCATCGGATAGAACCTGATCTCGCAGGCGGTGATGTTCGCGTAGGTGAGCGCGATCGCGCCGTCGCTGAGCTCGGCGTGCAGCGACGGTGAGGCTGCCGCCTGCAGGTGCTGCCGCTGCTGCTCGGCGAGATCGCCATCGCGCTTCGCCGTCTTGCCATCGATCTCGTCGAGCTGGGCTGACATCTCGTTGAATCGCATGCGCCAATGATCGATGGGGTAGGCGGCGTAGGTGCGCGCGATCGTCCGCGCGGTCGTGGTATCGGCCTGGCGCATCGCCAGCCAGGCCTTGAAATAGTCGTACTGGAGGATGCTGGCGATGCGCTTGCGATCGACGTGGGCGAAGGTGGCCAGCGCATCCTCCAGACGGTCCTGCAGCATCAGATGGTACGACAACTCGAGGTAGCCGTCGTCATGGACGTCCGGGCGCAGGCACATCCACTGCAGCAGCTGACGATACTGCGCTCCGATCGCGTTGTCGTCGCACGGATCGCTCGCGCCGAACGGATGGCTGCGAGCCAGGGTCAGCGGGGCGAAATCGAGATGCACGAAGGAGCGCTGCTGCAGGGGGTCGCGCTTCAAGAGTTGGGTTTCGAGCGCCGGTCCCACCTTCTCCAGGAAGGCCTCGTCGCGTGCGAGGTAGGTCGCGATCGTCGCGGGCACGTCGTGGAAAATCGCGTACGACCACACCGCTTCATCATAGATGCGCCTACGTTCGAGGGTCTGGACGAGCCGGGTGAAGAATTCCTTGTCGTGCAGCCGCCACAGGATCGGCATCAGGTCGAGATCGCGCAGCGGCGCGCTCGCCAGGTAGGCGAGGATCTCGGCTGGCGACTGCTGATGCCAGCGCGGTGGTCCATCGGTGGTGTCGCTGACGGTCACCGATGCCGGTGCCTCCGCCGCCGCCACCACGCGGTCGCCCTCTGCGACCTGCGCCGGACAGTGGGCGAAGGTGCCGACGGACGGGAAGTAGCATGCGATCTGGAAATTCGTGCTGCTGAAGGGCTCGACGGCGAACTCCCTGCCGAGGAGGGCGACGCTGCCCGCGATTGGCACCGCTCCCTGCGGAATCTGCGCCAACAGCTCGAGCTGGTGACGTCGGGCGGTGGGGTTGATGACCGCGACGACCAGCAGGTACGGGGTGCGCGTCGCGAGCGCGCCATCGATCGGTTCGGCGCGGGCCTGGGCCTTGGCGTCATCCTGATAGTGATAAATCCGCTGCTGGACGATGATCGCGTCGGGAGTCGACGGGCTCGGCTCGATGGTGGATCGGAACACCAGGGCCGGACCGGTGGCGGCTGCCGCGGCTGGCGGCGCCGCGACCGGCACATCCATGACCGCCATCGCCATCAGCATTTCAGACCGGTTCCCGTGCGCGGCCAGGCAGGCCGTGCTGAGGAACGGCTTGGCCGGGTCATGGTGGGCGAAATCCGACCAGAAGCGGTTCATCGTGATCAGCGATTCCGTGGGCGAACGTTCGGAAACTCCGAAGTAGTTGCGCTCCGCCAGAGCGAAGGTGGTGATCTCGCGGCGATAGAATTCCAGCGGGCGGTTGTCTGGCGCATGATCGGGATCCCCGGCCTCCGACTCTGCCTCCATCGACTTCTCCGGAGTCTGGACCGCCTTCTTCGTTTCCTCCAGAACCGCCATCCGTTGGGGGGCCGTCTCGGCCTCCGGCGCCTTGTGCGTCTGCGCCGAGAGCGCCGTCTGCACCCATGCGCTCCATTGCGAGGGATCCTCATCGATCGATGCCATGAGGTCGTCGAGGTGGCGGAGCTCGTCGGCCGCGGCGCCGGCGGGCAGGCGCTGGGCGAGCAGGATGCGCTCGAGAATGTTCAGGCGGTCGTGGCGGTCGCTGTCGAGCCACGGTGCGAGATCATCGCCGAGCAGCCAGTGGTCGAGGAAGGTCTTCTGCAGCTTGTTCGCCAAGTACGGTTTGACCACGCGGTCGAAGAAGGTGCGGTCCTTGCGATAGAGGAACAGGTTCAGTTCATGGCACGCATATCGGCTGTAGAGCTTCCGGCGTTCGCCGTCCGCCAGCTCCGACCAGCACGACAGGAAGGCGAATTCCTCGAGGCCTTCATCCGGATTGAGCGCGTTGAACAGTCGGAAGAGCGTGCCCACGTGGTCGTAGATCCGCTGCCCCGTGGTTCCGACCGGCGGCGCCAACGAGGCTCCGGCCGCGAGCACCTGGCTGCGGCGATGGAAGGCGGGATGGGTGGCCGGATCGAGCGCCTGGGGCAGACGCAGATCGCGCACCGTCACAGGCGCCGGCGGCAGCGCGAGGGTGGCGGTGGCCGTGTGGTCGTCATCGCAGGCGATCACCAGCAGCGACTGAGCGCCGGCGATGTCCTTCGCGGTCAGCCGCAGCGAGCCCTTGGCGTCGAGTCCGCGATTGGCGATGACGAGTCCGGGAGCGGCCAGGAAATCGAGATTGCAGCTGTCATGGTCGACCGGCTCGCTGCCTCTGGTTCCTCCAAACTTTCCTATTGCGCGTTTTTTTCCTCCGCCCGTCCGGCTGCCGAACAAGCCGCTGCCTCCGCCTCCCGCGCCGAACGCGAGGGATTCGTCGCGCCACGGATTCAGGATCAGGCCCGGCCGCTCGAGCATGATGCCGGGAAAGCGCTTGGCATGCGTGCGAGCCGAGATGTAGCGGTACTCGTCGCTCAGGACGCGCGTTCCGGAATAGGTGGTCGGAAGCACGGGCAGGGACCGCTCCTTCAACGACCAGACGTTGCCGAGCATCATCGGCGCATCGGTCTCGAACCAGCGTCCGATGACGTGCACCCGCGGGTGGGGGCCCGCTCCGCTCAGGCCTACGACGACGGTCCCGTCCGCTTCGCGCCGCACCGAGACCGCGAGCGGATGCGCGTTTCCCAGTTCGAGCGCGCGGCGCTGATCGATCGCGTGCCCATGATCGACGGTTCCGGCGGTCACCTCGATCTCGGCGCTCTCGCGATCGCGTATCAGCAGGTAGCTTCCCGGGATCAATCCGCTGATCGTCATCGAGCCGTCGGCCACCCGACCGCGGTGCGATTCGTCGCTGACCAGGGTGTGCGCGTTTCCGCGGAACAGGCTCCAAGGTCGCTGCGCCTGGTCATCCCACGGAAGCACGATCGCCTCTCCGGCGGTCGCATGGATGTGCCCCGGCAGATGGGCCTCGTGCCCGGGGACGATCGTCCAATTCCTGGAGGTCTGCTGCCGCGAGGCGGTCAGGCGCACGGCCTCGATATCTGGCAGATCTCCGAGATGAACCCGTCCATCCACGTCGGTCGCCAAGGCGTCCTCGATCGGAACGCGCAGCGCGCGGTGCATGAGCGCGAGGGTGATCACCGATCCGGCGATCGGTTCGCCATTGCGGCCGAGCCGTACCAGATCGTATCCGCTGGTGGTGTGCTGCAGGAAGATGTCGTCGACGCGGGTGGTCTGGTCGATGCCGTTGACCACGATCATGCCGCCGTCGTGCATGCGATCGTCGATCGCGGTGCTCCGGTTGTGGATCAGCGCGTGGACATCCCATTCCACGCGCCTCAATCGCGTCGGCACCGCGAAGCGGACCACCGTCTCCTCCTGGGCGCTCAGGGCCGCGAGCGGCATCTCGGTGACGTGGGGAATGTCGTCGGCGTCGATCGCCGTCACCGACAGCTGCGCATCGGTGAGCTCTGACAGGGGGATTTGGTCCTGGTGGGCCGTCACGCGCACCCGCAGTAGTCCGGTCGCGGTCGCTTCGGGGACCAGCTGTTCGCGGTCGATCACCAGGTTCGCGTCCAGGTCGTACTCCTCGTCCACCAGCTGATGATGCACCAGGCTCGCCCACCGTCCCGCCGCCAGCACCATGGACTCGACCTTCGCCTGCGATGCATAGGGGATGCGGATATCGCCGCCGGCATCAGCCCGGAATTCCTGGCCGTTGATCGTGGCGCGCGCTCCCGCAGCCGGTTTGCCATCCTCATCGTAGATGCGAAGGTGCTGGCCGTCGCGCCCGCAGTGCGTGACCGGACGCAGCTGGCCCTTGCGCACCAGCGATCGGATCGCCTGCCCACCGCTGACCAGTTCCACCAGATAGGTGCCGGCATCCACGCACTCGGGCACCGCGATGCGTTGTCGGTGGCGGCGCATCGCCGGCTGGTCGAAGGCGACCGTCCGCTCATGGTTCGGGACCATGCCCTCGAGATCGATGCCCTCGTCCAGTTCAGCCTGGGTCTGGGAATAGGCATTCACGGCGTTGATGTCGAACACGCGGATCGTCACCGCCGACGCGTTGCGCAGCACGAGATCCATCTCCACCGCCTCGGCGGCGCGATACCAGCGTGGCACGGTCGACGCGAACCGGATCTCGGTTGCGGTCCGCCATGCCTCGGCGGATCTCGGGTCGTGCAGCTGGAGCAGCCATCGGTCAGCGTCGCCGACGCCGGCCGCCACCTTGGCATCGATCATCGCCTCGCGCAGGGCTTCGTCGGTGAAGAACGGCGCGAAGGCGCTCGTGTCGGCTTCCTTGGCGAGCACCAGGGACAGGCAGTCGCGGACCAGTTCGGAATCGCTTCCGTGCGAAAGGATCGGCGACGACCTGGTCAATTCGCTGAGATCCCGCAGCCCCACCGCCGCCGCCTCGGTCGGTGCGATGCGTCCAGGAAGCGCCGATGCGGTGCCCGGCAGGGCGAGATAGGCTTTGAGATCAT
>JACDEN010000111.1:0-966 GCA_013816415.1 Planctomycetota bacterium | reverse complement strand
ACCTCGCCCGCTGCGCGTTCCAGATCGAGCACGCGCGCGCGGGCGAGCGCCTCGAGGCCCGACGCGGCAGGTCCGAGGCCTTGGCTGAAGGTCACCAGATCATCGAGATAGCGCCGGCGCGCGGCCGCGTCGATCTCCCAGCCCGAGCTCTCATGCTCGACGCGCAGGACCTCGAGGTTGGTCTTGATGAAAGCCACATCCGCACCGAGATTCGGGAGCGCGGCCCGGCACGCCTCGAGCTGAGCCCGCGTCAGCCGCGCGTGGATCGGCAGCGAACCGAAGCCCGCACTGTAGCGCTCACGCACTTCGGCCACCACCAGGTCGACGATCCGCGGATGCGTCGGATACGCCATCCGCTTGAGCGCGGCGCGGATCTTATGCGGTCGATCGAGCTCTTTGCTCAACGCCAGGATTCCGGACTCGCTGAAGCCCGCCAGCTCATCGCCTTCCTGCAGTCCCCGGAACGTGACCGCTTCCCTGGACAGGACGGCGGGATCCAGGGTGGTTGAGAGGGCTTCGCCAGCCGCCACCGAGATCGGTTGATGATCGAAGGTCAGGTCCAGCAGATCCTTCAGCCGGGTGAGGGATTTCTCATGATCCTTTCCGTACCACAGCAGCGCCTGGCGGGCGCGGATGCGCGCCAGCTGGGGTGAGCCGCCGAAGCGTTGGATCCATGACGGAACCAGTGCGTCGACGTCCTCGAGCCTGCCCTGCTGCTGCCACAGCAGCGAGCGGTAGTAGAAATGCTCATCGGTTCCAGGCGTGAGCGTCGCCACCGCCTTCTCGCGGTCGGCCGCCAGCACGAAGGTCTCGACGAACGGGGCGTGGTCTTCGGACGCCGCCACGGCCGATCCCAACAGCAGGAGGACGGCGAGAACAGGAGTGCGCATGGAGGACCTCGACGTATGGGGCGTCCGGCGGGAGCGCCGGATAGGAGATTGATGATGACAACGATCGATGGAGACG
>JACDEN010000644.1 GCA_013816415.1 Planctomycetota bacterium | reverse complement strand
CCCCAGGCGTGGACCACGCGCGGCGGCACGAAGGCGATCGCACCGGGAGGAAGCGCGACGCTGCCCTGCAGATCGTGCAGCCAGATGTACGAGGTTCCCTCCAGCTGCAGCATGAGCATGGAGTCGTCGCACCAGCGGACCACGCCGCGCCCGGATGCATCCGCACCGATGTCGGTGCGATGAGCGAGGCGGAGCCACGGCGCGAGCGGCGCCGTGGGCAGCGTTATGGCGATGCACGCAGACTGGTTCCTGGCCATGATGCGATAATCACAGCCAGGCAGCGCAAGCCAAGCCAGGCGGCGGTCAGCCGGCCGGGGCGAAGGGAAAGCTGCCGGCGAAGCCGCGGGGAGCAGCGACATGCCACACGCCGTCGTACATCGGGCACCCCTGATAATGGCAGACGATGTTGCTGCGCTGCAGGGCCACGTCCTGCTTGGTGCCATGGTGGACGATGTGGCTGTAGAAGATCACGCAGTCACCCGCACTCGGGTGGAGGTCGACCGATGGCTGCTGTTCGGCCCATGTGTTCAGGGCGTTCCAGTCGAAGGGATCGGTGTGCGGTGGCTGGCTCCTATGCGATCCTGGAATAAACGAGAGGCCGGAGCGCCCCGCGAGGTTGTCGTCGAAGTAGAACGTGGTGTTCAGTCCGACCGGCTGGACGGCGAGGCGGCAGGAGGCGTTGGCGCGCTGCTCATGCCAGTAGCCGAGGAAATCCATGTGCCAGGTCTGGCGATAGACGCCCGGGTTGATGTGCGCTCGCATGCTGCGCAGCTGGCATTGCCGACCGAGCATGCCCTCGAGGTACGGGCGGACGGCCGGATGTCCGACCACGCGCGAATAGGTTTCGGGTTCGCGATCGAGCAGGCTGTCGAACCACATGTTGCCTTCGTCATTGAGACCGTCCTGCCATCCCTGCTCCCGCGCATACATGATGCGCCCGCGGATCAGTGCGGTCTCGTCCGGCGACAGCGCCTGTCGCACGAGGGCGAAGCCATCGCGTTCGAGCGCGTCGAGATCGACGGTGACGGTGGAGGGAGGGGTCAGGACGGCGGTGTCGGACATGGCGGACTCCTGCCGCCGATGATACGGCCTCGCGCGGGTCACCATGGATGCGGCGTTCAGCGACCTGGATCTTTCGCCGCCCTGCCAATCGCGAAAAAAAGGAGGGCCACCGCTGGGATGGCCCTCAAGGTCGGCTCCTCCTTGTGGAGGAGTCTTATGGATGGGAGGCGGGCCTTCAGAGGTCCGCGCACCTGCTGTCATTATACCACCGTCCGGAGCCCGTTGATGGGATTTGGTGGCGACAATGCACAGGGGGCGGTCCGGGGTCCGGGGTCGACGACCGACCACACCATGCGCCTCTAGTAGTGGATGGTCCGACTCCGGACTCCGGACATCCGTCTCACTGCAGCGCAGAACGCATGATCTCGAGCTTCAGTTCGGTTTCAGCGAATTCCGCGGCGGGGTCGCTGGTCTCGACGATGCCAGCGCCGGCGAACAGCCGCGCGATGCCGGTTGTCCGGCCGTCGCCGGGGCCGCGCACGATGGCGCCGCGCAGGGGGACGATGAATCGGCACGAATGAGGCGTCGTCCAGCCGAGGGCTCCGGTGTAGAGCCCGCGGTGGAGGTGCTCATGTCGGGCGATGTAGTGCGCGGCGGTCGGCGTCGGCAGCCCGCAGACCGCCGGCGTCGGATGCAGCGCCTGCAGCAGCTCGAGATAATCGGGCTGGCGCAGGTCGGCCTGCAGCAGCGTCTCGAGATGGAGCAACCGGTTGAGCAGCCGCGGATGCGGAGCGGGCGGAATGGCGAATGGATGGCAGCGCGGCCGCAGGATGCTGACCAGGTGCTCGACGACGACGCCATGCTCCTTGCGCTCCTTGGTCGAGGCCATCAGCGCTTCGATCAGGCGCTGGTCCTCGCGCGGATCCTCGGCGCGCGGGCTGGATCCCGCGAGCGCCATCGCGGCGATGCGATTGCCTTCGGCGGAAAAGAGCAGCTCGGGACTGGCGCCGACGAACAGCGAGCCATCGTCGATGTCGTGGGCGTAGACGGTGGTGTCGATGGTGCCCTGACCGTGCAGCTTGCGCAGCACGAAGGTCTCGTCGACCTCCGCCGGCAGCGTCACGTCGATCGCGCGCGCCAGCACCACCTTGCGCATCGCCCCATCGCGGATCAGCGCGACCACGTCCTCGACCTGGTCCTGGTAATCATCCTTGAGCGTCGGCCACAATGCCGGCATCCCCGCGACCACCGGCGTCGGCTCGGCGATCAGCCGCTCGGCGAGCCGACCGGGACTCTGATCTCCGCCGGTGAGGCCGAGCGCCGCCACGATCCAGCTGCTGCCATCGGCGCGCCGCCAGTACAACCGCCGCGGCAGCCACATGCGCGCTCCCGACAGTCCGTTGCCCCAATGGCTGGGACCCGGCGCCTGGTCTTCGAAGCTGAGCGCGGTGAACAGCACCGGCAGATCCGGCGCGATGGACGGCGATCCGCCCTCGACAGCGATCGCGCAGCGGCAGTCGAGCCTTGCCGCTGCCGCCGTCAGGTGCGCCGTGCGCCCCGGCCCATCGCTGGCGACCGCGGCCGCATCCCCGACCCCGAGCATCCATTCGCCCTCGGTCCACAACAGCGTCCGCCGCCGTCCGCGCGCCGCCGCGAACGCCGCGAACGGATCCACGTCGAGCTGCGCCGGCC
>JACDEN010000643.1 GCA_013816415.1 Planctomycetota bacterium | reverse complement strand
GATGATCACCACGGCGGCGGCCTCCTCGGCCCCGCGACCGACCGCGAGCAGCCGATAGGGCGAGGTCAGCCACGCGCTCAGCGTCACCGCCAGCAGGCCGACGCACAGGACGACCGCCACCGGGATGCGGCCCTGCGGCCATGAACGCGCAAGCCAGGGCAACAGCACGAGCGGCAGCATCTCGACCAGGGCGATGTGCAGATGTCCGGGTTCCGACACCCCGCACCACAGGGCGACCCCGTATCCCAGCACCAAGGCCAGCAGCAATGCCGGGAGCGTCGCCGCCGGTCCGCTGGACGTCCGCGCGAGGACGACCGCCGGCGGCGTCGATGCGGACGATTCCACCACGCTCGCTGCGCTGGGATCCACCACGGTCACTTTCGGTCGGGACTAGAAAAAAGAAAAGCCTGGCCGTGTCCACGGCCAGGCTTTTCGAATCACGAGACGGCCGTTCAGCGGCGATATGGCAGGTAGTTGGCCGCGGTCGGGGCCAAGGTCATGATCGACTGGAAGGCGGTCGCATCGGTGACTGCGGCCGCGACGCCGGTCGCGTTCGCGGTCGCGCTCGGGATCGAGGCGTAGACGTTGCCGGCCTGGTTGATGATGAAGAAGCGCCGGCCCTGGTCATTGGACACCGGGAAACAGAGCACGCCCCACACGCGCTCGGCGGTACCGTCGGTGCCTGTGGCCGGCTTGTTGGCGGCGATCGCGCTGTTGACCGGGGTCTTGAACATGTACCCGCTGATCGTCGGCCAGGGTGCGCCGGTCATGCTTACGCCGGTGCCGAGCGCCGGGGTGTAGGCGATCGCGCTGCCGTAGGACGGGGCGAGCAGATTCAGGGTGATGCCGTTGATCGGGCTGGTGCCGCAGAGGACGTTGTAGGGATTGGTCGAGCCGCTGACGATGCCGTCGACCGCATAGGTGCCGATGCCGTTGGTGTCGAAGTCGGCGTAGCCACCGGCCTGGAACTGCACCTCGGCGGGCAGCATACCGCTCTTGAGCGCGGCGGCGGCGGACGACTCCTGCGCGGTGACGCGCGACTCGAGGAGGTTGGGGATCGCGATGGCCGCGATGATGGCGATGATCGCGATGACGATCATCAGCTCGATGAGGGTAAAGCCTTTACGCATGGGAGACTCCGGGGTTGGTGCGTGGGGTGTCGTTGCCTCTCTTATGCGCCGGCCATGCCAGCCTGGTCGAACCCCAGATCTGTCCATGTGGGGGTGGTTTTACCTCAAGGCGTATCGATCTGACAGGCATTATGGGGGCCGTGGTCCTCGCACGTGCCAGCGTTTGTCACCCCCTGACGCAATTGGGGCGCCCGTCGTCGGGGCGCGGCCTTGGCGCGTGGACGGGCGTCCGCTACCGTCGCCGCCCCAGGTGACGCCCCTCCCTCCTCTCGGCGCCGCGACCAGTCTCCTCCTGCGCGGTACGCGGGTGATCCCGACGTGGTTCGCCTGGTGGTGCGGCGGCCTCATCGGCCACGCCTTCTCGCTGCTGCCGCTGCGCGATTCCCTGCGCTGCCGCGAGCACCTGCGCATCGCCTACCCGGATGCCGACGCCCGCTGGATCGAACGCACGGCGCGCAAGACCTTCCGCCACGCCGGCCGCATGGCGCTGTGGTCGTTCGCCACCCTCGGCCGCGATCCGCGCTCGCTGCGCCGCGGCATCCCGGTCGAGGGCGCGGACAACCTACGCGAGGTGGTCCGCGCGTGCCGCCGCGGCGAAGGCACCGTCGGATTCACCGGCCACTTCGGCAACTGGGAGCTGCTGTCGCGGGTCGGCGCGACGGTGATCCCATCGACGGTGATCGGCCGACGTCTGCGTAGCGCCTTCGCCGACGCCTTCATGCGCGAAGTCCGCGCCAGCGGCGGCTCGCGGGTGCTGTACCAGGACGACGACGTGCGCGCTTCGGTGCGCGAGCTGCGCTCGGGCCGCATGCTCGGCGTGCTCGCCGATCAGGACGTGCCGCGCCTCGCGGGCATCTTCGTGCCGTGGTTCGGCCAGCCGGCGTTCACCCCGTCCGCACCCGCCGCGCTCGCGCTGATGTCAGGCGGAGCGGTGCAGCCGATCTTCCTGTTCGAACGTGCTGGCCGCTGGGTGCTGCACCTCGGACCGCGCCGCATCTTCACCCGCGGGAAGGACCGTGCCGCGGACATCAGTGAGATCACCGCGTGGGCGATGGCGTACGAGGAGGCGCTGGTGCGCAGGAGCCCGCACCAATGGGTGTGGTGGCACCGTCGCTACAAGACGAGGCCCGAGGACCGCCCGGCCGCCGCGCGAGCGTAATCGCTGCCGACCACACGGCATGCCGCTCGCGCTGGCCTGAGCGCGCCTACGCTGCGTCCATGGCTGCGTCCATGGCTCCGTCCTCCAGTCCGTCGATGCCCCGCACGGGAATCCGCCGCGCCGGAAACACGCTCGGGCTGCCCGCGCCGCTGTGGGACAGCGTCTTCCTGCGCGCCTGCCGCGGCGAAGCGACGCCGCGCACGCCGATCTGGCTGATGCGGCAGGCGGGCCGCTACATGGAGCACTACCGCGGCATCCGCGCCGGCGGCTCCTTCCTCGACCTGTGCAAGGATCCGGCGCGCTGCGCCGAGGTCGCGCTGCATGCGCGCTCGTGGCTGGGCGTCGACGCGGCGATCGTCTTCAGCGACATCCTGGTGGTGCTCGAGGCGCTCGGGCTGCCGCTGGAATATAC
>JACDEN010000642.1:1173-2701 GCA_013816415.1 Planctomycetota bacterium | reverse complement strand
GGTCGAGAGCGGTGTCCTTATGGAATCCAACCGCTCCTGGTCGATCGACGACTCGCGCAACAAGTTCCAGTTCGGGGTCGAGTACGCGCGGATGATCCTCGACGGGCGCCTCGCCGGAGTGGTGCGGGACGCCAACTATCGCGGCATTTCCGCGACCTTCTGGCGCAACCTCACCGGAGTCGGCAGCGAAACCACGGTGGCGGGGGTATCCAACTGCGGCAAGGGCGAGCCGAACCAGATGATCCATGTCGGCCACGCCACCCCCGCCTGCCGATTCGCCGCGGTCGACGTCTTCGGAGGAGGCTGATGTCCGCGCTGCGCGAGGGATTCTTCGCACTCGCCGATCACCTCCAGGCGCTGCTGCGGCCGGGCGAGCGCTTCCAGGCGACCTTCAGCGGCGAGGACTCCGATTTCGTCCGCCTGAACCACGCGCGCATCCGCCAGGCCGGGCATGTCGCCGACCGTCGGCTCGCGGTCGATCTCGGTGAGGGTCTGCGCCACGCCACCGGCTCGTGCACGATCTGCGGCGAACGCGACCCGGATCACGCGGCGATCGCGCGCCTGGTGGACGAGCTGCGCTCGCAGCGCGCGTGGCTCGGCGACGATCCGCACCTGCTGTGGTGCGAGGATTCCACCGGCAGCGTGCGCGAGGATGCGGATGCGCTGCCTGAGACCGAAGCCGCGCTCACCGCCGTGCTCGACCGCGCGCACGGCCTGGATCTGGTCGGAATGCTGGCCTCGGGAGCCATCCACGCCGGCTTCGCCAGTTCGTTCGGGCAGCGCAGCTGGCACACCGTGCACACCTTCAACCTCGATTGGAGCTGCCATCTGCGCGCCGACCGCGCAGTCAGGTGCGGCTACGCCGGAACGGTCTGGGATGTCCACGAAATCGATCGCCGCATCACCGAGGCGCGGCGCGATGTCGCGGCGCTCGATCGCGCACCCGCGCGGGTCTCCCCCGGACGCTACCGCGCCTACATCGCTCCCGCGGCAGCGCAGGATCTGCTCGGCATGCTGGGCTGGGGCGGATTCTCATGCAAGGCGCACCGGACGCGAACCACGCCGCTGCTGCGTCTGGCCAGTGGCGAAGCCTCGTTCCACCGCGAGGTCACCCTGGTCGAGGACCATGCCACGGGACTGGCTCCGGCCTTCACCGACGAGGGATTCCGCACCGCCGATCGCGTGACCTTGGTGTCGGCCGGCCGTTTGGCCGAGGTGCTGATCGCTCCGCGCTCAGCCAAGGAGTTCGGACTGCAGCCCAATGCCGGAGCGGAAACTCCGCAGAGCCTGGCGATGGCGGCGGGCTCGCTCGAGCGCGACGACGCGCTGCGCCGGCTGGGCACCGGACTGTGGATCAACAACGTCTGGTACAGCAATTACTCAGACCGCAACGCCTGCCGCATCACCGGCATGACGCGCTTCGCCTGCTTCTGGGTCGAGGATGGCGAGGTCATAGCCCCCCTGCCGGTGATGCGCTTCGACGACACGCTCTACGGGATCCTCGGCGATCGCCTCCTGGGGATCACGC
>JACDEN010000642.1:0-1163 GCA_013816415.1 Planctomycetota bacterium | reverse complement strand
CGCGAGCACCTGCTGTCGACCAGCACCTACGGCGGCCGCTCGCTCGCCAGCATGCTGGTGCCGGGGCTGCTGGTCGAGGATCTCGCGCTGACGTTGTGATCGGCCGTTCCGGTTTCTGGGTTCTGGCTGCTGCGTCGACGGCTGACAGCGATGCGGGCAACGCGCGGTGCGTGCGCGGGTATGACCTGGGAGATGTCCGCCTCCCGCAGCGCGCTCCTGCTCATCGTCATCGGCGCCGTGCTGCTGATGGCGGCGGCGGTCGCGCACGGCCGCCGCGGCCATCACGCGGTCTGGGTGTACGAACCTGCGAGCTATCGCGGTGACACGCCGCATCAGCTGACCGCGCGCCTGGCGCCGATCGGGGAATTCGACCGCGAGGTGGAGGGAGACGAGCGCAATCCCTTCGTTCCCTATCAGCTGCGCCTCGCGCACCAGGAATCGCATGATGACGCCCGTGGCGATGGGCAGGCGGCACCGACGCCCATGTCAACGCGACAGCCGCAGCCACTGGCGGAAGCCCCGCCGTGGCAGCTGCCATCACCAACCCTGCAGCGGTCCCGCGGTCCGCGCTGCTTCGGGATGATCGAAGCGCCGCGGGGACGTTCGGTGCTGGTGCGCATGCCCGGCTCGGATGCGACGCATCGTCTGGAGGTCGGCGGAAGCATGCGCGAGATCGGCGGCTCGGCAGCGGTGTGGACGCTCATCGGGATCGAGCGCGCCGGCCAGGCCCGCTTCCGCGATCCGTCGGGTAGAGAGGCGTCGTTCGTGATCACGCTGCAGGATCCGCTGAGCACCATCCGCTGAGGCCGTTTCCAGGGGTGAGGCGTTTACCTCGCTTGAGCTTGAGCTTTAGCTTCAGCTTCAGCTTCAGCTTCGAAGCACTGGGTATCCCGTTGCCGCGCGTCAAACTCCTGCCCAGTCCACGGCAATGTCCGCGCCGTCGCTAGCGCAGGCGCGGGCTGCGGAGGAACCGAAGCCGAAGCCGAAGCGCACGCTAAAGCATTGAAAAAACCGATGTCCATCCCGTCATCACCTTCGCGATGAACGAGCTGAGCAATCCCGCGGTCGCTCCACGCGCAGGCCTCTCCTGGATCTGCGCCAGTGGGTTGGCTTGCGCCTTTGCTTCAGTTTCTCAGCATCTCGCGACCTCAACGGCGCGGACA
>JACDEN010000110.1 GCA_013816415.1 Planctomycetota bacterium | reverse complement strand
ATTCCCAGGTGACTTCGAAGCCGCAGCGCGATGCCGCCTGGAAATTCATCCGCCACCAGGCTTCCGACGCCTCCCGCCGCATTTCCACCGCGACCTTCGTCCAGGCCGGCTACGCGAACTACGTCAATCCGTCGCTGCTGGAAAAATTCGGCTACGACCGCTATCTCGATACCGTCCCGGATACCTGGAAGGAGGCCAACGTCGATGCTTTCAAGTACGGGAAGCCCGAGCCGTACGGCCACAATTGCCAGATGATCTACCCCAAGCTGTACGAGCCCCTCGACATCGTCATGCACGATCTCGATGTGAAGAAGAAGGTCTCGCTGGTTCCCGGCACGCCCGAATACATCGCCGACGAACGCTGGCTGGCCAACCTCCTCGATCGTGCCGTGGAGAAGACCAACAGCAGGCTCATGGGCATCATCCCCCAGGCGCAGCTGAAGCGGCAGCGCAATTTCGCCTGGGTCGCCCTGGTCGGGATCATCGCGATCTTCGGGTGGGCGGCGTGGCGGTTCATGAGCACCTTCGAGGTGGCCTCGGATCTCGAGGGAACCTCGGCGCGCCGCTCCAGCCTGCGCCACCACCTGAGAGCCTGGGCATTCCTATTCATAGCCATCGCCTCGATCGCCATCTGGTCGTACTACCCGCTGATCAAGGGTTCCGCGATGGCATTCCAGGATTACCGCGTCCTGGGCAACAGCACCTGGGTGGGGTTGGACAATTTCATCGAGGCCTGGAACGAGGAGGACTTCTGGCAGGGGGTCAAGGTGACCTTCCTCTATGTGATCCTGTCGTTGGGCCTCGGTTTCTTCGCTCCGATCATCCTCGCGGTGATGCTGCACGAGGTGCCCAAGGGGAAGGTCTTCTTCCGCGTCCTGTACTACCTGCCCGCGGTGATCAGCGGACTGGTCACCATGTTCCTGTGGAAGTCGTTCTTCGATCCCAGCAGCCACGGCATGCTCAACCAGCTGCTCGCACCGCTCGGCTCGTTTTCCCCGAAGGCGATCATGGTCGTGCTGGCGATCTTCACCCTGGTGATCATCGCCGGCGCCTACCAGTACCTGCACGAGACGATGACGAAGCGTCCTCCGGCGGCGTTGGTTATGCTCGTCGCGACTGCCGTCCTGGGCGCGGTCACCGCCTGGTGGGGGTGGGGATGGATCCATTCGATGTGGATCAAGGAGCCGCCGTTCAAGTGGCTGCAGGATCCCGATACCTCGCTGCTGTGCGTGATCATCCCAAGCGTGTGGGCCGGCGCTGGCCCTGGCTGCCTGATCTATCTCGCCGCCCTCAAGGCGATACCCGACGAGATGTACGAGGCCGCCGAGCTCGACGGCGCGGGACCGTTCCGGAAAGTATGGAATATCGCGCTGCCGAGCCTCAAGCCGCTGATCATCATCAATTTCGTCGGGGCATTCATCGGAGCTTTCCACGCCATGCAGAACATCTTCGTGATGAGCGGATCCGGGCCGCTGAACAGCACGCATACGCTCAGCCTGGAGATCTGGATGAGCGCCTTCATGCACCTGAAATACGGCTACGCGACCGCCATCGCCTGGATCCTCGGCGCCCTGCTGATCGGCTTCACGGTCTGGCAGCTGAAGATCCTCAAAGACATGCGCTTCACCACCAGCAAGTGAGCCTCTAGATGTCCATCATCTCGAATGTGGGTCGCCGCTCGCCGTCTTTGCGCGCGATGATCATCCTGCTTTACGTCGTGCTCAGCGCCGGCGCCTTGACCATCGTCTACCCATTGGCCCTGATGCTGTCGACGTCGGTGACCAGCAGCGTGGACGTCGATGAATTCAAGGTCATTCCCTCGTACTTCCATGACGATGATGTGCTGTTCGCGAAATTCCTCGAAGAGAAGTACATCCGTGCGAACTTCGTCAACCAGGCGTACGGCAAGGACATCTTCGAATTCCGCGAGGTGATACCGCTGTCGCGCGAGAATCGCGTCATCTGGGCCGCGATTCCCGCCGAGGCGCGCCGCACGCGCATGGCGGAATGGGATGAGTTCATGCGCTCGATGCCGCTCGCGTACCGCAATGTCTGCTTCCTCAGCCCCCCCGGAATGACCGGCCGCGTCGAGGCGATGTACCGCGCGTTCGTTTCCGACAAGTTCCATGGCGACTACGCGGAATGCCGCAAGGCCTACCAGGAGGACGTAACGGCATTCCGCTCGATATCGGTGCCGTTCGAGCGTCTGATCGACCGAGATTACCTGCCCGACCTGACCAGGAAATATCAGGACTTCCTCGAGTTCAAGCGAACCCTCGCTCCCAGCCTCACTGCCATGGTCAGCCTCGACGTGCAGTACTGCAATTTCCTGAGTGCGCGCTACAAGCGCAACCTCGAGGATCTGAACCGATCGTTCGGATCCCACTACCAGGCGTTCAACGAGATCCATCTGCCCGAGGAGGCGCCGGCGGATGGTCCGCAACGTGAGATGTGGCTGGTGTTCGTTCGCGAACGGCTGTCCCTGCCCTTCATCGGCGTCCGCAGCGGATGCGCGCGCGCCATCGGATCCGACGCCTGGGAGCGGGATGTCCTGCCGGGAATCGACCGCACGAGCTTCCCCGCGATCGCTCCCCATGCCGCTGACGTTTTCGAGGCCCTGAAGCGTGCCGGTCCGGAAGACCTCAGGGTGCTGTCGCCCGAAGTGATGTATCGGCGCTTCCTGCAGGCGCGCTATCCCTCGACCGAGGCGATGAATGAACGCTACGGCACCGCCTACCACGAGTGGCTGGACATCGGGCTGCCGTCGATGGAGGCGGATATCAACGCATTCGAACCACAGATATCATCGTGCCGCTGGCGCTACGTCACCCGCAACTACCGCGAAGTGATGAATTTCATCGGCCTGCACGGCAATGCGCTGTGGAACACGCTGGTACTTGTGGTGCTGAGCATGGCCACGCAGCTGCTGGTCAATCCGCTGGCGGCGTACGCGCTGTCGCGGTTCCGTCTCCCGTACACCAACCGCCTGCTGATGTTCTGCCTCGCGACCATGGCCTTCCCGCCCGAGGTCTCGATGATTCCCAGCTTCCTGCTGCAGCGCAATTTCCCCGTCGGACCGGTCGTCGCCGGATCCCTGATGTTCGTGATGCTCTTCGGCGTGTGGTGGCTGGCCGTAGGCAGGAGGGCTCCGGCGTGGATCGGATTGACCCTGGCGGGCGCCATCGCGATCGCGACCGGATACTCCACTCCCGGGGGCTATGTGCCCATGCTCAACACCTACTCGGCCCTCATCCTGCCAGGCGTCGCCAACGGCTTCGCGATCTTCCTGCTCAAGGGATTCTTCGACAGCATGCCGCGCGAGGTCTACGAGGCGGCGACGCTCGAAGGCGCGGGCGAGTTCCGCATGTTCTGGCAGATCGCCGTCCCGATGAGCGCGCCGGTGCTCGCGGTGATCGCCCTTGGCACGTTCACGGCGGCGTACGGCAGTTTCATGTGGGCGCTGCTGGTCTGCCAGCGTGAGGACATGTGGACGCTGATGGTGTGGCTGTACGAGATGCAGCAGTGGGCGCCGAAGTATGTGATCACGGCAGCGCTGACGCTGGCGGCGATTCCGACGTTGCTGGTGTTCGTGCTCTGTCAGCGGTTCATCCTGCGGGGAATCGTGCTGCCGTCGATGCATTAGGAGGAGGTCTAGCTTTAGCTTTAGCTCTAGCTCTAGCTCTAGCTCTAGCCGTAGCTTTCGCGTTGCGCCAGAGTCTCCCCGCGAAATCCATTGCGCGATCTGCAGTGCCCGATCGCCTTCAAGCTAAAGCTAAAGCTAAAGCTAAAGCTAAAGCTAAAGCTAAAGCTAAAGCTAAAGCTAAAGCTAATAGCCAATCCTCACCCGCGGTTGACCGCGGTCAGCCGCGGTGCTCTGAGGAAAGGAACAGGCAGCGCCGCCAATCCTCTTCGATCACGGAGCCCGCACCGTTGGCGAACAGGCCGCGGAGGCTTTCGCCGCCAGTCGCAGCGGTCACCAGCCGCTTGAAGAACGATTTCCGCGAGTCGTCGCCGAGCAGGTAGGCGATGAAGCTTTCGGCGCATGCATATCGGGTGTTGGTCTGTGGTCCGAAATCGTCGACGTCCCAGGTCGAGACCTGGGACAGCCACGACATCGAAGGCACCTCCTGCGCATCCACGGCGTGGCGGAGGTTGGGAGCGAACTCGCAGCAGTGGTTCGCGAGATTCCAGCTGGTCGGCTTGAAGAAATCCCAGGCCTGCACGTAGGTGGCGATGCCTTCATGGACCAGGTTCGGGATATGCCGACGTCCTGCGCGCAGCTGCAGGAGGTAATGGGTCGTCTCATGATTGATGATGGGCCGGAAGAAGTTGCGGAAATCCCGCTCGCGCAGGTTCGCCGCGTAGGTGCGGATGGTGTAGCGCGCCGGCGAGGTCTCGTCGGGGTAGAGCCAGTCGAATTGCCCGCGCGACCGCGTGGCCTTGCCCAGGGATTTCTGGTAGTCGGTCTGGCTCGCGAAGACGGTGACTACCGCCATCCCGGGAGCGGCGACCGCCGGCAGCATCAGCAGGGACGTCGCCTGGTCGTCGAACAGCTCGAGGTAGCGCGCCAGTTCAGCGGTGAAGCGCGCGTCGATCTCCGACCGCACGACGTAATGACTGGTGGTGACCGAGAACAACCCGTCCTTGGCGACGACATGACCTTGGATCGAACGGATCTCATCCAGCTGCTCGCCAGTCCAGCATTCGACCGCCGGCATGGAGGCGGCGAGAACGGCGATGAGCGGAAGCAGGAGGAACGCGCGGATGCTGATGCGGATGCTGATGATGAAGCAGCTGAACGTGAATGTCTGGGTCAGGGCTCGCATGGATTGGCATATTGCCGGGTCGCACCTGACATGCGCCAACACGATGGGAAACGTCGCAGCGGCTGCATCACTCGGTTCCCCCTCGTATGAGTCCTCCAGCAGTTTCGGCCAATTCTTCCGTCGCGAATGCGTTTCAATCTTTGGTGCTCGAACCGCTCTTTCAGGCATTCTCCTGGGAGGGGTTGAACCGCCCTCGGGAGCGGACCTCGACGGGCAAACCATGCACTCTGGTGGAAGTTGCGGGCTGCGTATCAGCGGTTCCCACCGATGCCGATCGGCTACCGTGCGGAGGCATGAGCAACGATCGCGTCTCCAGCGCACGCACCCTGACCTGGACCAACCCGGTCCATCCTGCTTATGTCGCCGATCCCTTCGTGTGGCGATCCGGGGATGCGTATTACGCGGTCGGCACCGGACCGGGTTCCGACGGAGTCACACCCGTCGAACGAGTGGCCTCGCGCAGCCGCGTCTTTCCGCTGCTGCGCTCGGACGACTTCGTCACCTGGCGCTCGATCGGGCACGCCCTCATCCGTCCGGACCACGCCCTGGGGAACGAATTCTGGGCGCCATCGGTGGCTGAAGCCGACGGTCTCTTCCATCTGTATTATTCTGTGGGACCGGCGCATCAGCTGCGGGTGGCGGTCAGTGACCGCCCGGAGGGACCCTACGAGGACACCGGCGTTCCGATGATGGAGCCGGGAACGACGCCGTTCGCAATCGACACCCATCCCTTCCGCGACGTCGATGGAACCTGGTACCTCTTCTATGCGCGTGATTTCACCGATGAGATCGCCGGGTGCCGGCCGGGGACGGCGCTGGTCGTTGATCGCCTCGAAGGCATGCGCCGGCTCGCCGGGGACGAGCGCGTGGTGCTTCGCGCCCGTCATGACTGGCAGCGTTTCCAGGCGAACCGTCGGATGTACGGCCGCGTCTGGGATTGGCATACCCTCGAAGGGCCGTGCGTGGTGATGCACGATTCACGTTACTACTGCATCTACAGCGGCGCATGCTTCGGGAATGACAGCTACGGCGTCGATTATGCCGTCGCGCCTGCGGTCCTCGGTCCGTATTCCGATGCGGGCGGCGAGCGCGGGCCTCGTCTGCTGAGCACGGTTCCCGGGCGCGTGATCGGTCCCGGACACAATTCCCACATTGTCGGACCCGATGGACGCAGCGAGTACCTCGTCTACCACGCCTGGGATCCGGGCCAGACCGCGCGTCGCATGTGCATCGACCGCCTGATCTGGACCGACGCCGGTCCACGCTGCACCCCGACCTGGACGCCGCAGACGCTGCCGTGATGCGCGTGCGCGCGCATTCCAACGTGCGGGTCGCGCACAGCAGGACCGCAGCGCCGCAGGGGGCTTCGACGCCACGCTTGGACGTCGGTTCGGATCCGCAGGATGACGTGCCGGAGTCCCCCATGCCCCCGCAACGATCAGAGACGCTCGCCACGCTGCGCCGATCCGGCGACGACCTGGTGCCCTTCTTCGCGATGGAGGCCGCTGCGTCGGGGCGAGCCTACGCGGCGGGGAAATGGACCGCACACCAGGTCCTCATCCATCTCGCCGATGCCGAGACCGTCTTCTTCGACCGACTCCGCCGACTCGCCGCGGATGAGCATCCGCTGCTGTGGGCCTATGACGAGAACCGCTGGGCGGATCGGCTCGCGTACGGCCAGCGCAGCCTCGTCCGGGCCGGCGCCCTGTTCGCCGCCACGCGCGCCGCCGTCATCGAACTCATCGAGGTGCTCCCGCCTGATGCCTGGGATCGCGGCGGAGTCCACAGCGAGGCTGGGGCCCGGTCGTTCGCGCAGGTTGCCGGGATCATTGCCTCGCACACCACGCACCATCTCGCGCAGGTGCGCGCGGCCGCCGACGGCCGGACCTGGACCGCGGACGCGGGCGGCTGAACCGATCGCAGTTCAGGCGAGGGCGAAGCGGCGCGAACCGACGCGCAGCTGCGCGCCGTCGCGCTCGACCGCGTGCGGGCGCGGGCCGATGGAGAAGACCCACCAATGGGTGCCCACCGCGGGTTCGAGCTGCTTGCTCAGGGTCAGCTGGCCGCGCGATCCGCGCAGCCGGTCGACGTCGCGTTCGTCCAAGGGCGCTCCGACGCAGCGGATCCACGCGGTCGCGCCCGCGCAGCGGATCATCGCCGCGCCATCCTCCCACCACCACGCGGCATCCGGGTGCGCGTGCCAATGGTAGCGTAGCGAGCGGACCTGCGCCCCGGCGATGCGGTCGGCGACGACCACCAGATCCCGCCCGGCCAGCCACACGGTGCGGGTGACCGATGCGAGCTTCGCCTCGGGCGCATAGCAGGCGGTGAGGTCCAGTTCGGCGCGGAAGATTCCGGGTCCGCAGCGCTCGAGGGCGGTCCGGCGGCAGGCCTTGGCGGTCTGCGCCGCGCCGTCGATCACCGGCGCGTTGTGGGCGGCGGCCCCGAGCGTGAAGGCGCGCTCCGAGGTCCCGAGGTATTGCTGGTACCCCGGATCGCAGATCAGCCACGTGTCCGCGGTACCGATGACGATCGAGCCGTCGTCGTCGTGCATGTGGTGATGAGGCGAGGTCGTGCAGGACATCGCCACCGCGAGATCGCGCGCGTCCCAGCCGCTGCGCAGGACCAGCGCATAATGCGCGTCGGTGGCGCCTGCTGCCGGAGCCCGAGCCGCCGGCTTCACCGCCGATTCGGCCAGGTCGACCAGCGCGTCGCAGCGCAGCTCGCGCAGGTCGCAGCGGTCGAGATGCCAGCGGATCAGCGGATCCGGAAGCAGCGACAGGCATTTCGCGTGCGCCGAGGCGTGGAACGGCATGCCGACCGGCTCGACGTCGCTGAGTTCCGCGACCTGCATCGCGCGCCCGGGCGCGGACAGGCGGTACGACTCCTCGAAGAACTGGCGAAAACGCGGATGGCGGACGATGGGATCGCGCACCTCGGCCGGCGCGTCGCGCAGCCACAGGGCGATGAAGTCCAGGATGTAGCCGTCGTACGCCACGCCCTCGGTG
>JACDEN010000641.1 GCA_013816415.1 Planctomycetota bacterium | reverse complement strand
ACGAACGAAGAACTGGCGGACGTACGACTCAAGCCCGCAACTTTTCACGGCGATTGGAATTACACCGTGGCCCCTGAATCGTCAGGAAATTAGTCAGGTTGTTTTGTCGCGCCGCCTAACCACCAACCTCAATCGCCCAACGTCTCGATCTCCTTGCCCGCAACCGTCGCCAGATTGGCGATCAGCTTCGCGCCCGGGCGGTCGTCGCCGGTGGCGCTCGCGAGCTTGATGTAGCAGCTGCGGGCGATGCCGGGATAGGCGCTGTCGAGGTGGACCCAGCGGTCGCCGATATACGCGCTGTTCCACGCATGGCCGACCCAGCCGCCGTGATCGGCCGAGAACACCAGCCCGACCTCGATGCGCGCCGGGATGCCGGCGATGCGCAGCGCCGCGCACAGCAGGGCGGCGTGCTCGGTGCAGTCGCCGCGGCGGTTGCGGAAGGTCTCGAGCGCGGTGCCGTCGCCGGTCGAGAGGTCCTTCACGCTGACGTGGCTGCGAACGGCGAGCCGCAGGTGTTCGGCGAGCCCCGCAGGATCGGCGGAATGCTCGCTGGCGATATCCATGACCCACTGCCGCAGATCCGGATCGTCGAGCTCGAGGTGCGGCTCGGCCTTCAGGTAGCCGCCGTCGACATCCAGCGGAGCGGCCGCCGTCTGCGAGGTCACCGACAGCACGCCGTCGACCGCATGCTGGAACTCGTCCTCGGCGGCGGCGCCCGACGGCGGCAAGCGATAGCGGTTGATCGGGCTGGCGCGCGGAGCCGGGCCCTTGGCTCGCGCCATGCCCGTGGGCGAGAGCTCGGCGCCGAGCAGCGCGACCGGCCCATCGCTCGGTTTGAGCTCGAGCTTGAACATCACCAGGTTCATGGTCATGCCGGCGAGCTCGCCCTTCGGCGTGATCAGCATGCGCATCGGGATCGGCATCACGTCGCTGAGGACATCGAAGGCAAGCTGGCCGCGTTCGTCGTGGCCGGTGAAGGTGGCCTTGCTGGCGATCAGCGTGACGCGGTTGTTCACCAGCCCAACCGAGGTGAATGCGTGCACCTCGCCGACTTGGCCGTCCATCTTGCACAGCAGCTCCTGACTGCGCCGGTCGCCGGTGAGCACCGCGCCGGCGGGAATCGGGATGCGGGTCTCGGATTTGCGACCGAGGCGGTAGACGGTCGCGACGACCTCGCTGATGGCATCCGCTGCGGATGGATCATGGACGATGGTTCCGGTGGCGCTCGTCCGGGTGCCGCCTTCCTCGTGATCGAATTTGAACGCCACGATCGCGCCGCTCACGTCCTCCTCGAAGACCTGCGCGTCGCGCACCTCGAATCGCGTGGTCGCTGCGCCGAGCGTACGCTTGATCACCAGGGCCATGCTCATGGCGCTGGAGCGGCTGCCGTCGGGATGGCGGGTGCAGACTTCGTGCAGCGATACTGCCGGCTTCCCGTTCAGCTCACCGACGAACCACTGGTCCGATTCGAGCTGATCGCTCCGATCCTGGGCCCACAGGGCTGGAAGAACCGCGAGCGACAGCAGCAGCAGGAGAGAGCGCATCCCGGGAATCCTACCGTGCTCCCGAGCGAGGGAAGCCGCGCTCAGGCATGCCAAAAGCCACGTTCAGGCCTGCAATAGCCGCGCTCAGCCCTGCCAGCGGATGCGGCGTTCGAAGGTCGGGTCTCCGCCCTGGGCGATGGTATCCATGGCCTGGTTGGCAAGCCCGTCGACGCGCTCGTTGCCGGGATTGCCGTCGTGGCCTTTCACCCATTTCCAGGTGACCTGATGTCCTTGCAGCAGTCCGTCGATCTCCTGCAGCAGGTCGACGTTCTTGAGCGGGCCCTCCTTCCGTTTCCAGCCCCGCGCCTTCCAGCCGGGGATCCACTCGCTCGACGCCTTGATCACGTACTGGCTGTCGCTGTGGATCAGGATCGACGTCCCGGACTTCTTCAGCGAGCGCAGGGCCATGATCGCGGCGAGGAGTTCCATGCGGTTGTTGGTCGTCGCCTGTTCGCCCCCGCAGCGCTCGAGGGCGTCGTTGGTGCGGGGATCGATGATCAGGCAGCCCCAGCCGCCTGGTCCCGGGTTGCCGCGGCAGCCGCCGTCGGTGTAGGCGATCACGTCGGGCATGGCGGCGATTGAACCCGCGGATCGGGGCGAGGCCATGGGCTTTTCGCGTGATGGCGCGATCACCGGCTCCGCGGCGTCAGTCGCCGGATCTTCCCGCTTCGGGGTCGGCCTCGGCATCGATGCGATACCGCTGACGGAACGCCTCGGCGAAAGCCACGAACCGCCCAGCGCGGATCGCCGCGCGGCAGCGCGCCATCAGCTGGCGGTAATACGCGAGGTTGTGCAGCGACAACAAGGTTCCGCCCAGATGCTCTCCGCTCTTGAGCAGGTGGTGCAGGTACCCGCGACTGACGCGCATCGCCGGGCTTGGCGTCGAAGCGTCGACCGGTCGCTGGTCGCTGATGAATTCGGCGCGCTTGAGGCGCAGCATGCCGTCGTCGGTGTAGGCGATGCCGTGGCGGCCCATGCGCGTCGGCAGCACGCAGTCGAACTGGTCGAGTCCGCGCGCCACCGCCTCGACGAGATCGAGCGGCGTGCCGACGCCCATCAGGTAGCGGGGCCGGTCCTTGGGCAGGAGCGGCGCGATCCAGTCGATGACGCGCAGTCGCTGCGCCGCGCTCTCGCCGACGGCGAGGCCCCCGAGCGCGTATC
>JACDEN010000109.1 GCA_013816415.1 Planctomycetota bacterium | reverse complement strand
CCGGTTGACCTCGTCAGCAAGCACCAGTTGGGCGAACAGCGGACCAGGATGGAAGACGAAGCGGTTGGCCTCGCGGTCGAAGATCGAGGTCCCGAGGATGTCGGCGGGCAGCAGATCGCTGGTGAACTGCACGCGCTTGAGCGCGAGGCCGAGTGTGCGCGCGAGGCCGTTGGCGAGCGTGGTCTTGCCGACGCCCGGGATGTCCTCGATCAGCAGGTGGCCGCGCGCGAGCAGGCAGCACAGCGCGAGGCGCAGCGGCTGGTCCTTGCCCAGGATGAGCTGGCCGAGCTGGGCGAGCGAGCGTGAGAGCTGCTCGCTGTCGGCGCGCGGTTCGCTTGTGACGGATTCGGCCATGTCGCCTCGGTACGTCGCCAGCATTCGCGCCCCCCGCACCGGACAAGGGCCGGCAGCTGGAAGTGGTACCCGATGCGGGGATGGCCCGTTGCTGGCTGATGGCGGCCTGGACCCCGGCGCCTTGCGCAATTGCGCAATTTCCAGTCCAGGCCCCCTCCTCACCTCCGCTTCCGGCCGTGAAGCTGCGGGGGCGGATGCCGTGGGGATGGGTGGAATTCTCGATCGGGACGACCGCTTGGTCCACGGATGCGGCTCCCCGTCTGGACGCGATGCCGGAAAAGCGCTCATGGGCGGGGAATTCTCCAGCTCGGACGCCGCGTGTGTCCCATGAACGGCGCCGAGCGCGCCGCGACGCCCTTGTTCGGCCGGAATCAGCTCCAGCGTGTCCCGGACAAGGAGCCAAGCGTGCGCATCTCCATCGTCCTGTCGTCCCTGCTGCTTCCCCTGGTCCTCGCCTGCGGCGCCTTCGCCGCGCAGGAGACCGTCGTCGTCGATTTCGAAACCGACGCCGACCTCGCACTGTGGGAGTTCGGCAAGAAGAGCGCGGCGCTGGTCGCCGAGCATGCGACGCATGGCAAGACCTGCGTGAAGATCAGCTCCGACGAGGGCATGACCTCGTACCGCCTGCCCAAGGACTGGTCGGCCGGCGACTCGTTCGACATGGATTTCTTCGTCGAGGGCACCGAGGTGGTGTCGGCGGCGCTGATGATCGGCGACACGCCGTGGGAGCAGAAGCGCACCTACTGGAACCGCCACAACGGCGGCTTCACGCTCAAGCCCGGCGCCAACACCATCTCGCTGCCGGTGAATGGACTGTTCCGCGGCGAAGCGGGCAGCCGCGGCAACGATCTCAAGACCAACATCGATCCGCACGCGATCACCCTGTTCGTCATGAGCTTCTCGTGCAAGACGCCGACGTCGATCTTCATGGATTACGTCCGCCTGGTGAAGGAGAGCCGTCCCGAGGGCATCATCGCCCTCGACTTCGGACCCGACAGCCAGCCGGTGTTCCCGGGATTCACCGCGGTTTCGCCGGCGACCGTGCACGGCCAGAACGGCGCGGCCGCCGGCTTCGCGCGCGCCGGCATGCCCAACCGCGGCCGCGACGACACCTTCCCGACGCGGCTGTACCAGGATTGGGTCGAGCCCTGCATCGATGACCTCGAACTGGTGATCGACGTCCCCAACGGCAAGCACCACGTGTGGTTCGTCTACAGCGATTGCGGCTACTGGGGCGGCGAAGAGGCGAAGTCGAAGCGCCGCTCGATCGACGCCGAAGGCAAGGAGGCCTACGTCGACGACCGCGGCGACGCCGGTCCCACCGACTACCTGTTCCACTTCGAGAAGGTCGAGCCGAAGCCGGGCGACAGCGTGTGGGATCTCTACATGAAGGACCTGTTCAAGTCGCGCACCTTCGCGGTCACCGTCGCGGACGGCGCGCTGAACCTGAAATTCCACACCGATGCCGGCTGGTCGAGCAAGATCGCCGCGATGATCGTCTATCCCGACGCCAAGAAGACCGAGGCCGAGAAATGGATCGCCGAGATCGAGGCGCGCAACCGCAAGGAATTCGACGGCCGCGCCGTGTACATGGGCGCCAAGCCGGTGGCGCTCGACGTGCCGGCGCCCGCGAAGACCAAGGGCTGGTGGCTGGGATATCCCAAGCTCGAGAGCGCGCTCGCCTTCGGCGACGCGCCTGGCGCCGCTGACGGCAGGCTCGCCCGCCCGGCGGCGAAAGGCCAGCGCGTGTCGTTCACCTATGCGATCCGTCCGCTCAAGGATTTCGGCGAAGCCAAGGTCACCTGCGGCGACCTCACGGGACCCGGCGGAAAGATCCCCGCCGCCAACGTCGAGCTGCGCTACGTGCAGAACGGCCTGCACCGCAGCTTCAACGACATCTCCTACACCATCGTCCCGGTATCGGCGCGACGCGTGGCGGGTTCGGGCATGACCCTCGGCAAGGACCTGACGCGGCAGTTCTACACCACCGTCACCGTGCCGGCCGACGCCAAGCCGGGCACCTATGCCGGTGAAATCAGCATCAATGCGGGCGCGCTGAAGCAGACCTTGCCGCTCTCGGTCGAGGTGCTCGATCTGACCTTGGACGAGCCGCAGTTCCCGGTGGGCTACTTCGGCATCTGGGCGCCGGATGAGCTGCCGCAGCCGCGCCGCGGCACCGCCATGCGCGAGCTCTTGACCACGCTGCGCACCTACGGCATGACCAGCTTCACCAGCGGACCGAACGTCGCCTTCACGGGCTTGGACGCAGCCGGGAAGCCGCAGCTCGATTTCGCCGCCTGCGACGCCTTCTTCAAGCTGGCGAAGGAGTGCGGCTTCACCCAGGACATCTTCAGCTACGGCGGGCCCGGCATGGTCGACGGGCTGCAGGACGGCTACGTGATCGGCGCCACCGGCTACGGTTGGGAGCAGAAGACCGGAAAATCGTTCGGCGAGCTGCTGAAGATCGTCTGGCCCGCGATGCAGGAGCACGCCAAGCAGGCGGGCTGGCCGACCATCCGCTACGGCTTCGCCGACGAGCCGCGTACGGTCGAGGGCGCGCGCGAGCTGGCGGAATTGCACAAGGCGTATCATGACAACGTGCCATCGGTGCCGACCGGCGGCTTCTATTCCGTCGAGTGGGGCGACACCGACTTCGACAAGGCGGTGCAGGAGTCGTTCAAGAATCTCACCTGGTCCGCCCTCAACGGCTACAAGCAGATCGACCTCGACAAGGCCAAGGAGTTCAAGCGCGAGCTCTGCATGTACAACCAGGGCGACACGCGCTTCATCTTTGGCCAGTACAGCTGGGCGCGCATGAACCAGGGCTTCCACGGCTTCATGCAGTGGTCGACCTGCGGCATCTCCGGCTACCAGCACTTCGACCTCGACGGCCGCGAGCCGGATTTTGCCATGATCGAATGGGGCCAGGACGAGATCATCCCCAGCGTCGCGCTGCTGCACTGCTCCGAGGGCACCATCGACCTGCGCTACGCGGTGACGCTCGCGAACCTGGCGAAGAAGAAGTCCGACAACCCGGCCGCGAAGGCCGCGCTCGACTGGCTGAAGCAGCAGACCGATGCGGTTCCAGCGGAGAAACGCACGGGCCCGGAAGGCGAGGAATTCCGGGATGGGTGCATCGGGTATGTGAGGAAGCTGATGGCGGGGAAGTAGGTGCGGGCACGCGGGCGAATTCCGCTGAACGGTAGAGAGGTACCACCCGATCAGCCGCCACCATGCTGAGCGAGCCATCGAATCTCGCTATCAAGCTGCTCCAGATCCCCGCGTTTCAGGAACGAGGCCCACGGCTCATGGCCGCGTCCTCCCAGATCGATGAGGCGCGATCTATCTGCTATCTGTATCCCGACCAAAGCATGAAGCACCTCATCCGGCTCGACGCCGCCATAGGCTCGGCAGAAAACGGTCAGGCGTGAACGGTAATCAGGGAGAGGATCGAATCCCGCCTCACGAGCACCGTCATCCCCCCGCAGTGGAATCGCATACCAGCACGCCTGTGCGACATCATCGATCGCGTCGCCAGGTTCAGCGAAATCCCAGTCGATGAAGGCCACCGGTACACCCTCCCTCCAGATGCTGTTCCACGGACCGAGGTCGCCGTGACGTATGATTTGGTCGGATGATCTCCTGGTGTTTCCGGTACGCCATACGGTGTCGTTGGGTGGTATGAAGTCGGCAACAGCACGGTGGTACTGCCTGAGCAGGTGTGCAAATGCTTCAATGCCGGTATCCTCACAAAGAGACCTCGGCCACGGCCGAGAAGCAGCAGTGCCGGAGATGTAACTGAGGATCTCGCGACCGTGCTGATCGATGCCAAGTACGCGCGGCGAACCATTGAAGCCTTTCCTCTCCAGGTGGTAGAGCAGCGCATGGACACCAGGAGTCCACGGACCAACGGTGCGCCGAACGGTGTCGCCGACGCGGACCACCTTGGTCACGCTTCCGCCTGCCAATGGGATTTCGGCGTCATTCATACGAGAAATTTAGGACAGGCGATCACTTCTCTCTGCCACTACATCCTATTCCCGTCACCTCGTTTCCCATCCCGAATCCCACATGTGCCGCCCGCGCGGCGCGCAGCTTCCTTCCCTCGTGCCCTGGCGCCCCCGATCGCTGCATCGCCCATGCAGGACAGCCACTCCCTTTCTGTCCTTGCCGACGTTCAGGCCGTTTCGCGTCGACGACGCCTGCTGGCACAGGCCAGGCTCGCCATCGCCAGCAGGGCGCCGATGCCACTGCCCAGGCCGCAACTCGTAGACGCCGCGCCACCGGTATCAGCTGGCGTGGTGGCGCTGGTGGTTGAGCCTGGCGTCGATGCCGTCGTGGTGCCGGTGCCCGAGGTGGACGTGCCCGTGGTCGAACTGCCAGACGTGGACGTGCCCGTCGTCGAACTGCCAGAGGTGGACGCGCCCGTCGTCGAACTGCCAGACGTGGAGGTGCCCGTCGACGACTCTGCCGCGACGATCGCATCGAAAACGATTTGGGCCGCCTTGGCGTGTCCGGTGATATTGTAATGCGCGTAGTCTCCGGCGAATGTGTAATAGTTCGCGGTCAACCACGGTTGGCCCATCGCTTTGAACTCGCCATAGACATTCGCCGAGAAAATATTCATGGCCGTGCAGACATCGGCGATGGCGGTGTTTGGCGCATCCATGAGATCAAAATTTCCGGGTTCGCAATTCAGTCCGGATTGGATGTTCATCAGCTCGATGCCGCCATGGCGGCGCACCATTCCAAAAATATACTCGTAATTGCGGGCGACTTCGGCCGCTCCGTTCGTCACAAACTGAGCATCGACGTAATCGTTATAGATCCAATCGCCGACCATCAGCAGATCGACCGGTTGGCGATCGTAGGTGATCCAGCCGAGCGCGCACGCCCCCTCGAAGGTATTGAATCCAGGAATGGCGCCATTGATCACCGTGATCTGGTTATAGGCATAGCGAGCGCGCAACCGTGCCTGCAATTGAGTCGGCCAGGAGTCGGCGGCCGGATCCGCGGTCTTCAACCCCCAGGAAATCGATGCGCCCATCACGACGATCTTCACCGGCTGTTTTGCCACGAGTTTGGCAATGGTGTTCTGGATACCGGTGCCGGTCGGCTTGGGTGTCGTCGCGAGCGTCACGGCGTCGACAAACCGGATGTCATCGATCTGGTAGCTGTGGGCGGGCAGACCGCTCAAGGGATGGCCGTCCAGCTGCCGATTGCCAGAGCCGAACGTGATGCGGAAGACCTCCTTGTAATGCAGGTTCATCGGCCCGTCGAAATTCTTTTGGATGAATTCGCGCCAGGGAATGGTCACCTCGGTCCAAGCGGTGGTGACCGGGAACAGGGCGAATCCTTCCGTCCAGTTCGCGCCGTACCTCAAATCGACATTACCCCAATTCGTGCTGCCATCGCCCTTGACCCAGAATCGGACGCCTTCGTACGTTTGCGCCGAGGCCGCTGGGTAGAACGGATCCTGATTGACGTTATCCCGGGTTATCGTCGGCACCGGTCCGCCGCCGCCCGGCGAGCCTCCCACCGTGGCGGGCATGGTGACGACCAGCGCACCGCCGGCTCCCGGCCGGGTGGTCGCAGAAAGGCCTGCGCCGTTCGCAATGGTCCATTCGGCCGTGCTGTCGCACGCGTTGATCGACAGTTCAGCTGCATGCACCTTCACTGGACTCACCATCGAACAGGCCAGCAGGAGCGCGACGGCGAAAAAGCACTGATCACGACCGGGCACCCGCTGGGCGAGTACGCAAGCGAGCGTGGTGGTCTGAGGACGCAGGGACATGACGGCTCCGATCTGTCGCAAAACGAGGAAGATGACCCTCATCCTAAGCGATACCTGGGGACCGCTATGCCGAGAATGTGTGCCGCGATGTCGTAATTGTGATCAGGGAGCGGGCCGTGGCCGGTGTCGTCCTGGCGATTTTACGGCTTTTCAGCGACGGAGCCCCATCTCATGGGCTCGTGACCAATGCCAAGTCCGCGAATGACGGAAGAGCATTCGAGGGCACACACTCCCGAAGCCTCCACCTGTATCAAATCTCGTCCTCAGTCGCGAGCGATCCGTTGCCTTGAACGAACTAGATGTGCCAAGAGCTTAGGAAAAGCGCACGTGTGTAGTGGGATTTCTCTGGTGCGCTGCTGACGTGGCGTTTTCTTCAAATGTCGGTTTTGCAACGCCTCTTGGTGCCGCGGGGTCCAAGACGAAGTTCAGTACACTGGTGAAGCAGGTCAGCCGCTTCACCGGGGAGCGGATCGGACCCGGTGCGTGGTGGCGCGCAGGATGCAGACCAGCGCCAAGGCCAGCGTCGCTAACGACCCACCGATTCCACAACCCTGACGAGGGCCTCCCGCCGCGGGATCCGCGGTGGATCCGCCAGTCGAACCTGCCGTCGAGCCCGCAGACGCTGTTCCGCTTGACGCCTCCGAGAGGAACTCGTAGGCGCCGCAGTCGATCGCGGCTCCAAGCGGGCGCGTGCGCCCGTCGGCATCGGTGGTCGGGGCGCGGTCAAGCACGCCGGCGTCGATGCAGGGCGAGCCGCTGATGAGGTGGAAATTCCCGTTCGCGACGTCGGCGAAGCGCGGATCGGCGTTCATGGTCGCGTCGCGGCTGTAGCCGGCGCCGGAACTGGCGACGAAGAACGGGCTCGAGCCATAACCGTCGTTGTTGCGGATGGTCACGTTGGTCACCGCCCCCAGCAGTTCGAGGCCATTGACGGATCCTGACGAGACGGCGCCGGGGGACTCCGCATTGTGGAAGAAGATATTGTTCTCGATCAGCACATCGTTGCACGAGCCACCATCGCCGTCATAGACCACGATGCCGCCGCGGTCATGGCCGAGGGCGAAGGTGTTGTTCGCCACCACCCAGCGCGCCGCGCGATCGTAGCCCGGCTGCATGTCGATGACGCTGGTGCTGACGTATCCGGCGATCTGGATGCCGTATGACCGGCAGCGCAGGAAGACATTGTTCACCACCGTCCAGTCGTTGCCAGTGGCGTAGATGCCGTGGTCCTGGTTGGTATAGGCCGAATCTGGGTTGTTATCGTTGAAGAGGTTGCTGTCGATCAGCACCTGCTGGCTGCCGACCACCAGCAGCCCTTGCGACGCGCTGTGGTGGAGGTGGCAATGCCGGAGGGTCAGGTGGTGGACGTTGTAGGCTTTCATCGCGTCGATGGTCGCAGAGGCCGACTCGATGCCATCGAACACCAGCCAGCCGATCGGTTGGGTGGAGCCAGCCGAGGCTTGCAACAGGATGTTGTGCTGAGCGGTTCCTGACACGCCGCGCACCACCGGCAGCTCCCCGGCTGCGGCGCGGATGGTGATGGGCGCGCCGCTGGCGCCGGAATTCCGCACCGTGAACGGCGCGTACGTGCCGTTGTGGAGGACCACGTTGTCTCCAGGTTTGGCGGCATCGGCCGCGGCCTGAAGGGTGGGCGAACCGCTCGGATAGACGTCGATGTCGGCCGCAGGCGCCGACAT
>JACDEN010000640.1:1916-2710 GCA_013816415.1 Planctomycetota bacterium | reverse complement strand
CGCGCGCCGCCGGCGCCGGCGGGCGCGTCGACGTCATCGCTGTGCACGCAGTTGCCGGTGTCGAACACCAGCTTCAGCCCGGGTACGCGCTCGACGATGCGCAGCGAATAGCGCCAGCCCATGCCGCCGTAATTCATGCAGTTCTCGTGCACCGGCTGGATGCCGGCGTCGAGGAAGCGCTTGGTCAGCTCGGTGAGGCGGCGGAAGCGTTCGTCCTCGAGCTGCTCGTGCGGCGGCTTCCCGGGCAGCACGGCGTAGCTCATGATGCGGATCAGTTTGGTGCCCAGGCGCTTCATGCGCGGAATCGCGCGCTCGGCTTCTTCCAGCGAGGAGGTGCCGGGCTCGTCGATCTTCTTGCCCCAGTTGGCGATCGCCGAGCCGAAGCAGTTGATGCCCACACCAGATCCTTCGAGCTTCCGGCACACCTCGTCGAAGGCCGCGTCGGAGATATCGTGGATATTCGCGCCGTCGATCTTGCGCGACTCGATCCACTTCCACCCGAGTTCCTTGGTGGCGCGGATCTGTCCGTCGATGGAGTGCGCGGCCTCGTCGGCGAATCCGGTATAGTACATGGGATCCTCGGAGGGTCAGGTGGCGGCGGACGCTGGGAATCCGCGGCGGTCGGTCGCCAGGGCGCGCAGGTAGCGGTAGCTTTGCGCGATCGAATCGAAGGGGTCGCCCGGGCACACGTCCTGCTCGACGATGAACCATTCGCAGCCGGCGTCGTCGGCCGCCGAGAGGATGGCCGGCCAATCGAGCACGCCGTTGCCGATCTCCATCATGGTCGGCTGGTT
>JACDEN010000640.1:0-1906 GCA_013816415.1 Planctomycetota bacterium | reverse complement strand
ATCGATGCCGTAGTCCTTGAGGTGCAGGAGCGGCAGCCGGCGGTAGAGCTTCCGGCACCACGCCGCCGGATCGCCGCCGCCGGACTGCACCCAGAAGGTGTCGATCTCGCCCTGCAGGTTCCGCGGATCGGATTCGGCATAGAGCACGTCGATCCAGGTGCGGCCTGAGAATTTCCTGAATTCGAGCGCGTGGTTGTGATAGGTCAGCACCATGCCCGCGCTGCGCAGCTTCTCGCCGGCGCGATCGAGCTGACGCGCGATCGCCACCGCCTCGGCGAGCGTCTCGGGCTTGATGTGCGGGTACGGGTACGCGGTGTGCCGGCAGCCGAGCGCGCCCAGGCGATCGATCACCTGCTGCGGCTCCTCGACGATGGTCTTGCCGGGCTCATGGGTCGCGCAGATGCGGACGCCGGCGTCCCGGCAGATGCGCGCGATCTCGGCCGCCGGGATCGGCCCGACGCCGCTGATCTGGACCGCGTCGTAGCCGATCCTCTTCACTTTCGCGAGCGTCCCGGCGAAGGTCGTGGCGTCGGTACAGTGGTCGCGCAACGTGTAGAGCTGCAGCGCGATCTGGGAGGCGAGCATCGGGGATCCTCGTGGAGGTGGGTCGCGGGCGTGCCCGCGCGGTCAGCGGTGGATGGATTTCTCGAAGTCGCCGCCGGATGCCTTCGCGACCTTCTTCTTCTCGAACTTCGACTCCCGGATCAACTTCTGGTACTGCTTCTCGACCATCGCGCTGTCGAGCGGCAGCTCGAGGGTCTTGTCGAGGATCGATGACAGGACCATCGCGTTGCCGAGTTCCACCGAATGGATGCCCTCGACCGCGGGCGCGATCAGCGGTTTGCCGTCGAGGATGGCGTCGCAGAAGTTCTGGATGATGCCGAGGTGGTGCAGGGCCTGGCCGCCAGCCGGGATCTCGATGTTCCACACCTCGGGCCGGGCGAAGCGCTCGGTCGTGGTCTTGCTGAATTCGGACATCCCCATCACGTTCTTCGTCCAGGTGATCTTGCCGTTCTCGACCACCACCTTGCCGTTCTCGGCGGCGATCTCGAGGCGGTTGGTGCCAGGCGATTCGCCGGTGGTGGCGACGAACACGCCGGTCGCACCGTTGGCATATTCGAGATAGGCCGAGACCTGGTCCTCGACCTCGATGTCGTGCCAGCGGCCCATGCCGCAGAACGCGCGCACCTTGGTCGGCAGGCCGAACAGCCATTGCATCAGGTCGAGGGTGTGCGGGCACTGGTTGGTGAGCACGCCGCCGCCTTCGCCGCGCCAGGTCGCGCGCCAGCCGCCCGACGCGTAGTAGGCCTCGGTGCGGAAGTAGTCGGTCTGGATCCAGTTGATGCGGCGGATCTCGCCGAGCTCGCCCGACTTGATCAGCTGGTGCAGCTTGATGTAGGCGGGCTCGGTGCGGACCTGGAACACCGCGCCGAAGAGCTGCGACTTCTTCGGGCGCTTCTTGTAGGCGTCGATGAGCTTCTCGCAGTCGGCCTTGTGCACCGAGATCGGCTTCTCGGTCAGCAGGTGCAGCCCGTTCTCGAGCGCGTCGATGCCGATGGTGGTGTGGTCGAAGTGCGGCGTCGCGACGATGACGGCGTCGACCAGGCCCGAGCGGATGAGCTGGCGGCTGTCGGTGAACGCGCGCACGGTCGAATATTTCGCCAGGCGCTCGGGGTCGGTGTCGCAGATCGCCTGCAGGTCGCAGCGCGGGATCTTCTTGCCCATCACCAGCTCGACATGGTGCGTGCCCATGGTGCCGATGCCGATGATGCCGATGCGGACGTGCGCGGGATTGGTCATGGATGTCCTTGCGGTTGATGTCTTGGGGTCACGCGGTGGTTTTCTCAGTGGCATGGCTGCATGGTCGCCCGCTGCGGGCGGGCGGCCAGCGGCGAGCGGTCATCCC
>JACDEN010000639.1 GCA_013816415.1 Planctomycetota bacterium | reverse complement strand
CGGAGCTGCACGCGAAAGAAGCGCCCGATCGCGTGCGCGAGCTCGAAGCGTGGGGCGCAGTTTTCGATCGCACCAAGGACGGCCGCATTCTCCAGCGCAATTTCGGCGGCCACCGGTATCCGCGCCTGGCCCACGTCGGCGACCGCACCGGCCTCGAAATGATCCGCACGCTGCAGGATCATGCGATTCATCAGGGCATCGACGTGCACATGGAGGTGACGGTCCTCAGCCTGCTCAAGGACGGGGACCGGGTCGTCGGCGCCTTTGCCTACGACCGTGAGCGCGGCCGCTTCCGGGCCTTCCGCGCCAGGGCGGTGATTCTCGCGACCGGCGGTGTCGGCCGCGCGTTCACCATCACGAGCAACAGCTGGGAATACACCGGTGACGGTCACGCGCTCGCCTACGAGGCCGGCGCCGAGCTGATGGACATGGAGTTCGTGCAGTTTCACCCGACCGGCATGGTCTGGCCGCCGAGCGTGCGGGGGATCCTGGTGACGGAAGGGGTGCGGGGAGAAGGCGGCGTGCTGCTCAATCGCGAAGGCCGCCGGTTCATGTTCGACGACATCCCGGCCAACTATCGGGACCAGACCGCCGATACGCCCGAGGAGGGCTGGCGCTACACCCAGGGCGACAAGACCGCCCGGCGTCCGCCCGAGCTTCTCACCCGCGACCACGTGGCCCGCTGCATCATGCGCGAGGTGCGCGAAGGCCGCGGCAGTCCGCACGGAGGCGTGTTTCTCGATATCGCGTGGATCAGGGACAAGGTCCCCAACGGCGCCGACGTGATCCGGAAGAAGCTGCCGAGCATGTACCACCAGTTCAAGCAGCTGGCGGACATCGACATCACCACGACGCCGATGGAGGTCGGCCCGACCACCCACTACATGATGGGCGGTGTCCGGGTGGACGGAGACACCCAGATGTCTTCTGTGCCGGGGCTGTTCGCCGCCGGCGAAGTCGCCGCCGGGCTGCACGGGGCCAACCGGCTCGGCGGCAACTCGCTCTCCGACCTGCTGGTGTTCGGGCAGCGGGCCGGCCGGCACGCCGCCGAATACGCCAGCACGCATCCGGCGGGCAATCTCCCCGCCGACGAGGTGGAGCGCTGGGCCGGCCGCGCGCTGGCCCCGTTCGAGCGCGGCGGATCGGGCGAGGGCGCCTACCAGATCCAGCATGACCTTCAGGTGCGCATGCAGGATCTCGTGGGCATCGTGCGGCGAGAGTCGGAGATGCGGGAGGCGCTCGACGTCATCACGCAGCTGAAGCAGCGGGCCGGGCACGTCGGCGTGCCGGGCAATCGCGAATACAACCCCGGCTGGCACACCGCGCTCGACCTTCCCAACCTGTTGACGGTCAGCGAGGCGATCGCCCGCGCGGCGATCGAACGCAAGGAAAGCCGGGGCGGCCACTTCCGGGACGACTATCCGGAGAAAGACGCGGCGCATGGATCGTTCAACATCGTCATGAGCCGGGGAGGCGACGGCAGCATGCAGATTCGGCGCGAACCAATTCCCCCGATGCGGCCGGAGCTGAAACAGATCATCGAGGAAATGAAATGAGCGCCGCGACGTTCCGCGTCTGGCGCGGCGACGCCTCCGGCGGCGAGCTGGTGGATTACACGACCGAGGTGTCCGAAGGGATGGTGGTATTGGACGCGGTCCACCACATCCAGGCGGAGCACGCCAACGATCTCGCGGTGCGGTGGAACTGCAAGGCCGGCAAATGCGGCTCCTGCTCGGCCGAGATCAACGGAAAGCCCCGGCTGATGTGCATGACGCGGTTGAGCGAGCTCGATCTCAGCCAGCCCGTCACGGTCGAGCCGATGAAGGCGTTTCCCGCGCTGCGTGACCTGGTGACGGATGTGAGCTGGAACTTCCGCGTGAAGAAAGGCATTCGGCCATTCAGGCCCCGCGCGCCCGATGCGGCCGACGGCACCTGGCGGGTCCAGCAGGCCGATGTCGACCGGGTGCAGGAGTTCCGGAAGTGCATCGAGTGCTTCCTCTGTCAGGATGTCTGCCACGTGCTCCGCGACCATCACCTGCATGAGGAGTTCATCGGGCCCAGATACCTGGTGTACACCGCTGCGCTGGAGATGCACCCGCTGGACGTCGAGGACCGTGTGCCCGAGCTGCGGCAGGCGCAGGGCATCGGCTACTGCAATATCACCAAATGCTGTACGACCGTCTGTCCGGAAGGGATCAAGATCACGGACAACGCGATCATTCCGCTCAAGGAACGGGTCGTGGACCAGTTCTTCGATCCTCTCGGGAAGCTGGTGAAGATCTTCTCGCGGCGGCAAAGCTGAGGCCGCATCGGAGCACGTCATGCATGACCTGAAGCACATCACCGGGGCCGGCGTCGCGGCGGCGCTGCAGAAGGCCGAACGGTATCGCCTGCTGAATGAGCCGTCGGCGGCGGAAAGCATCTGTCTCGACGTGCTCGCGGCCGAGCCCGACAACCAGCAGGCGCTGATCCAGCTCGCGCTCTCCCGCAGCGACCAGTTCGTCGGCGAACTGGCGGGCGCCGTCGAGCGAGCGCGCGAGCCGCTGGCGCGGGTGCGGGACGATTACAAGCGGGCCTACTATCTGGGCATCGTGTGTGAACGGCGGGGCAAGGCGCAGCTCCGGTCCCAGTCACCCGGCGGGCACGCGATCGCCTGGGACTGGCTGCGCCGGGCAATGGACCTCTACGAGCAGGCCGAGCGGCTCAGGCAGCCG
>JACDEN010000638.1 GCA_013816415.1 Planctomycetota bacterium | reverse complement strand
GCGGTGGATAATCGCTGATGACGGTGAATCGGTCGCGGCCGAGATGCGGTTCGATCCGCGTCGCGAGAAGGAGATCGAGAGCCGCCGCGCGCACCCCGCCGGTCGCCGCGGCATCGGGGCCGAGGAGGTCGGCGAGGACGCCATCCGGGGCGGACATGGGGTCGATCGCCAAATGTCGACGGAACACGTCGCGGTACGAAACGACCTCGTGCGCGCGGTCCCATCCGGAGATGGCGTGGAACAGATCCAGGACCTCGTCGAGCAGCATCTGTTCGTCCCATCCCGGCCGGTACCACTCGAGCATGCGGAATTCGGGACCGTGGCGCCGACCGTTCTCGCCGAAGCGGAACGCCGGAGCCAGGGTCCACACCGGTCCGGAACCGGCCGCCACCAGCCGTTTCAGCGGATGCTCTGGGCTCGTGGGAAGGAATCTCGTGCGGCCATCGGTGTCCACGCGAAAGGGTCTGATGCCCGGATCGAGATTCGCGCCGCCCTGCAGCACCGGGGTATCGACCTCGAGCACGTCGCGGTGCGCGAAGAAGCCTCTCGTCGCCTCGACCATCGCGGCGCGCCGCTTGAGCGTCTCCATCGTCGCCGACGGCCGCCAGGGCGAAGAGTTGTTTGATTCATTCATACGCAGTGATCGTTCGGACGTTCGCCAAAGGCCAATCCCACACTGCTCCCCGTCTCCCAGGGGGCAGGCCAGAGGCCGTTGTTGGGGGGCCGGAGCCCCCCAACCGACAGCTATTTCACCCGGCCGAGGTATTCGCGGGTCTGGGTGTTGACCGTGATCTTGTCGCCGGTCGCGACGAAGATCGGCACCGGGATCTCGGCGCCGGTCTGCAATTTCGCGGGCTTCATCACGCGGCTCTGGGTGTCGCCCTTCACCGCGGGTTCGGTGTAGACCACTTCCATGATGACGGAATTGGGCAGCTGCAGCGCGATTGGCTCGCCATTCCACAGCGTCACCATCACATCCATGTTCTCGAGCAGGAAGTCCTTGTCCTTGCCGACGGCTTTCTGGGTGACGGTGATCTGCTCGAAATTCTGCTTATCCATGAAGACATAGCCGTTCGCATCCGAGTACAGGTATTGCATGTCGACGTCGTTGACGTCCGCAGTTTCGACCTTTTCGCCGCTGCGCAGCGTCTTTTCAAGGGTGTTGCCGCTGAGGAGGTTCTGGACGCGCAGCTTGTAGAAAGCCGTCCCCTTCCCAGGCTTCACGAAGTTCACTTCGACCACCAGCCACGGGGCGTTCTCGAAGATGAGTTTGGTCCCTTTCGAGACTTCGCCGACGCCCATGCTGCCCATGATGACTCCTTCACTGATGTCACCCGGGGCGCCGTGATGGAACACGCCTCTGCGAGCGAGGGCGACACCCTAGCGTCCCCGATCGGGCGCGCCAGTGGTGGCGATGAACCCGATGGCGCCCGCTGGCAGCGGCTGCTGGCCGAAGCGATCCGCGATCCCCAGGAACTCTGGCGGGTGCTCGATCTGCCTCCCGCCGCGTTGCCCGCCGCGCGCTCCTCTGCGAAGCTGTTCCCCTTGTTGATTCCGCGGGGTTTCGCCGCCCTCATGCAGGTGGGAAATCTCAACGACCCACTGCTCAGGCAGGTCGTCCCGCTGGCGGAGGAATCCCAGGCTCACCCCGGGTTCGTCCGTGATCCGCTGCGCGAATCCGGCGCCGGCCATGCGGTCGGCCTACTGCAGAAGTACCAAGGCCGCGCCCTGCTGGTGACCACGGGTGCATGCGCGGTGCATTGCCGCTACTGCTTCCGCCGCCATTTCCCCTACGCGGACCTGCCGCGCGGCCGACGGTGGTGGAGCGACGCGATGGCCGCGCTCGCTGCGGATCCGACGGTCAGCGAACTGATCCTCTCGGGTGGCGATCCTCTGACCCTGCCCGATTCCCAGCTGGCGGCCCTGGCCGATGATGCCTCGGCGATTCCGCATCTGCGGCGGCTGCGCATCCACTCGCGTCTGCCGGTGGTCCTGCCTGAACGCGTCGACCGGGCCTTCTTGTCGTGGCTTGGGGCAAGCCGGCTGCGTCCCGTCGTGGTGATCCACGCCAACCATGCAAACGAGATCTCGGACGACGTCACGGCGGCATGCCGACGGATGCTCGAGGCCGGAGCCGTGGTCCTCAACCAATCGGTGCTGCTCGCGGGGATCAACGACCGCGTCGACGCGCTCGCCGCGTTGTCTGAGGCGTTGTTCCGCGCCGGAGTGCTCCCGTACTACCTGCATGCCCTCGACCGCGTCGAGGGCGCCGGACACTTCCAGATCGAGGAGGGGACTGCTGCCGGACTGGTGCGGGAGATGGCAGCACGGCTTCCGGGTTACCTGGTTCCGAAGCTGGTGCGCGAGGTTCCGGGCGCGGCGAGCAAGGTTCCTATTCCCTGGTAGGTCGTGACTCGCCGGATGGCTCCAGCGCTTGCTCCGTTGGCGAAATACCGGACAAATTGACAGATTGGCTCTCCCGGGGAACCCATGCCGCGACTCCTGCTCATCATACTCTCCATGCTGCTCGCCAACGTCAGCATCGACGCCGCGAGCAGCTCGGCGGATTCCGCATCGCGCGGTCAATGGACGATGCATTGGCGCGTCTTCTGTGATCCGGAGGCGGGAGTGTCGTTCCGCTATCCGTACGATTTCTATCCCAAGGAGCAGTACAGCGGCGATCTCGCCGACCAGCGCAAGCAGCTGCGCATCCC
>JACDEN010000637.1 GCA_013816415.1 Planctomycetota bacterium | reverse complement strand
GATTGTTCCTGTACAGCCAGGACGACCGCATCCGCGACTACCTGCAGCGCCATCGCACAGCGACGCGTGACCGCTGGGCGAAGAATCTCCAGCAGTTCGGCGGAGCGATCGTCCCGACGGCGGTCATCGTCAGCATGTACGTCACCGGCGAGATCATCGATGATCGGCGCGCGCGGCGCACTGCGCTGATCGCGGTCGAGAGCGTCGCCACCTCGGGCTTGTTGAACCAGACGCTCAAGTATGCGACCCACCGCCATCGTCCCGATACCGGCGACGATCGCAGCACCTGGGCCGGTCCCAGCTTCTCTGGGACCAACCTCTCGTTCGGCTCCGGTCACACCACCGCCGCCTTCGCTTTGGCGACCTCGATCGCTGAAGGATACGAGGACGTGCCGTGGGTGCCGCCGCTGGTCTATGGACTCGCTGCGGCGACCGGCCTGTCGCGCATGAACCTGGACAAGCATTGGGCCTCGGATGTGTTCATCGGCGCGGTCATCGGTTGGGCAACCGCCAAGGGCTTCTCGATCCTGCATCGGCCCGACGCCGCGATCACCGCGCTGCCGATGGTCACCACCGACAGCGCGGGGCTGTTCATCTCTGCGGATTTCTAGGCCACGTCGAAGCGGAACAGGCGCTTTTTTCCGGCGCGTAGCAAAAGGTAGCCGTTGACCAGATCGGCGGTCGTGAGCTTGTGGTTCGGGTCCTCGATGCCCCGGTCGTGGACGCGGACGCCGCCGGCCTGGACCAGGCGGCGGGCTTCGCCGTTCGACTGCGCGAGCCCCGCGCGCACCAGCAGCGCGAGTACGCCGAGACCGGATTCCAGTTCAGCCGCCGCCAGCGCCGCGTGCGGGATGCTGTCCCCGGTCACATCGTGCTGCGCGCCGAATGCGCGCTTCGCGTCTTCCAGAGCGCGGTCGGCCTCGTCTTTGCCATGGATGAGCTTCGTCGCTTCGTAGGCCAGGACCTCCTTCGCGCGGTTGAGGCCTTCGCCGCCCGCGGAGGTGAGTCGATCGACTTCGCCCATCGGCAGCAGGGTGAAGAAGCCGAGAAAGCGCCGGACGTCGGCGTCGGCAGCATTGCGCCAGAACTGGAAGAACTCGTACACCGGCGTGCGCTCGCGCGAGAGCCAGATGTTGCCCTTCTCGGATTTTCCGAATTTTCCGCCGTCGGACTTGGTGACCAGCGGGAAGGTCAGTCCGGCAACCGGAACATCCGCGAGGCGGCGCACCAGCTCGATGCCCATGACGATGTTGCCCCACTGGTCCTGCCCGCCCATCTGCAGCGTGCAGCCTTCGGTTCGGTGCAGGTGGAGGAAATCATAGGCCTGCATCACCATGTAGTTGAATTCGAGGAAGGTGATGCCTCCGGACTCCAGTCGGTTCTTCACCGAGTCCATGGTCAACATGCGGTTGACGCTGAAGCACGGGCCGACCTCGCGCAGCAGGTCGATCCAGTTCAGTCGCGCCAGCCAGTCCGCGTTGTTGATCAGCTTCGCGCCGGTCGGACTGGTATCGAAGCGCACCACGCCGCCGATCTGCGCGGCGATCGACCGTGCATTGCCGTCGATGTCCTCGCGCGTGAGCATCTTCCGCATCTCGGTCTTGCCCGATGGATCGCCAACCAGACCGGTCCCGCCGCCAACCAGGACCAGCGGACGATGGCCGCACTGCTGGAGCCAGTAGAGCCCCATGATCGGCACCAGCGAGCCGACGTGCAGGCTGTCGGCGGTGGGATCGAAGCCGATGTATGCGGACAATGGCGTCTGCAGGCGCTCACGCAGCGAGGTCTCGGTCGCTTGCGCGATGAATCCGCGCTCGGACAGGATGTCGTGGAGATTGTCGGTCATGGTGCGGTCGTTGTCGGATGGTGGAGGGAAACGGGGAGATGATGAGAGCCGGGAAACGAAAAACCCCTGGCGGAACCAGGGGCGGTGTGCGGCGACGAAGCCATCCGGCCCTAGCAGGGGTAAGTGAGATCCGACCGGTAATAGCAGTGGTGGCGCGACATGCGTACAGACATAGTCACCAGATCGCGGAATGCCAGCCCCGCCCACGGTCGTCGGCACGGCCGTCGGTGGTGCGGTCGGCAGCCGTGATAGGATGGCCTTCCCCATGGACGCGCCGCTTCCGACCATCGATGAGCTGCAGCGGCACCTGCCCGCCTGCATGTGCGCGGATCGGTTGTGGGCCGAGGCGCGCCTCGCGGACGCGCGCGAGCGCGTTGCCCGCCGTCAGCCGATCGAACGGACGCTGGCCGAGGTCGTCGCGCGCATCGCACCGAGCCTCGCCGAGGCGGCCCGGCGCGGAACCCTGCCGTTGGTGCTCGCGTATCCCGAGCAGCTGCCGGTCTCGGCCCGGCGCGATGACATCCTCGACACCATCCGCGATCATCGGGTGTTCATCCTCACCGGCGAGACCGGATCGGGGAAGACCACCCAGCTGCCGAAGCTGCTGCTCGAATCCGGCCTCGGCCGGCGCGGCCTGATCGCGCTGACCCAGCCACGGCGCGTGGCGGCGCTCGCGATGGCGGCGCGCATCCGCGCCGAGACCTCGGCCGCGGAGGGGGTGATCGCGCACAGCGTGCGCTTCGACGATCACGCGACCGCCGACACCCTGGTGCGGGTGATGACCGACGGCCTGCTGCTCGCAGAAGCGGCCAAGGATCCCTGGCTGTCGCGCTACGAAGCGGTGATCGTCGACGAGGCGCACGAGCGC
>JACDEN010000636.1 GCA_013816415.1 Planctomycetota bacterium | reverse complement strand
CCCCCCCCGGCCCGAGGTCTCCCTCCGCCGCCTGGCGAACCGCGATATCCCGGCGCAGAATCTCCCCAAGGCCAAGAAGTAATCGGCAGCCTCTGGAATCGGACGAGCCTGGGCGCAAGCCCAGGCTCGTCGCGTTTCAGGAACGCGCAGATCATTTGGGAAGGATACGGACCACACTGTAGGATTGGCCGAGCCACACCGGGGCGTTGCGCTGGTGGGTGGTGTAGGTGCTGCGCCGCGTCGGCGCGGAGGAGCGGTTCGGCAGGGTGATCAGAGCGCCGTTCTGGAAGGCCGTATAGGCGATCCACTCGTCGTCCACGCGGACCATCGCTCCGGGCATGGTCGGCACCGCGCCGAGGCCGCCGATGCGCAGGCGTCGGCCAGCCGTGTCGTCTTCGATGACCGAGCCTTTCGGCACGTAGCGTCCGTTGGCGAGGGTGAGCGTGAAGCGCACGGCCTCGGGAAAGGCCTCGGCGGCCGGATGGTTGTCCCCCGCGTCGATCTCGGTGGCGTACAGCAGTCCGCCGATCGAGGTCGTCGGCTGGATGTCCTTCTGCAGCGCGGTGGGACCGGCGCGGCCGAGCGACCAATCGATCCCGTCGTCGCTGTCTTTCGCGAGCAGGCGCTTGTTCTCGAGGGTGGAGATCCACACGCCGAAATGCAGGCAGCGCCGTGCGATCACCTGGGGATTGGCCGGCGAGTCGAAGATCGTCTTGGCGACGTCGAGCTCGGACGTCGTCGCGTCGTTGCCATCGCTGTCGGCTGCGACCTCGGTCGCGCGGTAGAGGAATTCATCCGTCTTGCCAGGACCTCCGACCCAATAGACGACGATCAGGCGGGCGAACTTGCCGATGCGGTCGATCTGCGCGCGGTCGGGGTTCTCGATCTTGAAGGCGACCGCGCAGTTTCCGCGCGGCGAACCGGTGGTCCAGGTGCCCCCGCCGATCGCATCGGTGAGGCGGGTCGCGAAGAAGCCGCCGTCGCGCGGCGGCACCACGTGCTTGAGGTCGTTGTCCAAGGTGCCCAGCACCGCGATCACCTCGTCGGTCGAGGCGCGGCTGTATTCGCCGGCGCGGAACAGATTGGTGCAGGTGAGCAGGATGGTGATCAGCGCCAGCGAGACGATGGTGAAGATCAGGATCGAGACCAGGATCTCGACCAGGGTGAAGCCGCGTCGGTTCTGCGCGCGCACCGGCATCAGCGCGCCCGCTCGTTGGCGAGCACCCGCACCGGAGCGAGGCAGCGCATGCGCACGCGGTCGATCACCGGCGTGCGTCCCCCCGATTCGGCGACGCTGCGCAGGTTGCTCGACGGGGTCTTCGAATAATGCCAGGTCACGCGCAGTTCGGCTCCGTCGACCGGCTTGGCGGTCAGTGCTCCGGCGACACCGTTGCTGAAGCAGCCGCAGGCGTCATTGGGAGGCGAGAACACCGCGCTGGCGTTGCTGCCGGTGATCAGCGACACCGGCTGCTGTTGCTTCCAGGTGACATTCGCCCAGTCGTTGTTGTCGGCGAGCGCGCGGGCCTCGACGTCGAAGAAGCCCTTGAAGTGTTCGGAGACCACGACCTCGGCCATGGGCTCGCCGCGATAGGGGAACGGGCCCGTCGTTGGGAACGAATCCAGCAGCCCCTTGAGGAAATACCCGCCATACACCGTCGTCGGGAAGCCGACCCAGGCATAGCTGCGGCAGGCGAAATGCTGGGTCACCGTGGAATCCGCGGTCGGCAGCGCGCTGGCGTAGCGCGGCCACCAGCCGATGACCAGCGGGCTGTCGGCGGCCGCCCAGGTGTTGACGTTGGTGTTGTAGAGGCCGCGCAGCCAGTCGGCGGTGGTGTACTTGCCCTGATCAGGGTTCGTGTCCCCGAGACGGATGACCCTGAGGTTGGGCCCGATGAACTGCAGGATCTCGGCCTTTTCGGTCTCGCCGCCGGCGGAACACATCAGCGCGGCGGGGGCATTCAGCGGCAGCACCGGCACCGGAGACGGAGCGGACGTATCGACATCGGTCAGGATGTGCCAGGCGCTGGCGGTGATGTCGTTGGCGCAGCGCAGCACCGGGCCGAGCGGCAGGCGGATGGCTTCCAGCAGGGGGCGGTGCGGAGCGCGCAGGCCGGTGTCGATGACCGGACCATCGGCGATCGTGTGCGTGGTGCCGACCGTTCCGCGGTCGATGACGTCGAGCAGACCGCGCGCGATCAGCTTCGCGAACATGCCATTGTTCCGCACTTCGGCGGCGGTGTAGACCGCGATGCCGGTGAAATCCGTGGTCGCCTGGAGCGATGCCAGCCTGGTGGCGACCGCTGCCGCTTCGATCTCGCTCGGGCGCTGGTAGGCGAATACCTCACCCTGGATCAGCACCAGGCCCATCTTGCCGATGGTGAAATCGAAGAGCGGCGTGGTGGCCTGCACGATCACGCCCGTGATGTCGCCGAGGTCGGGGCCGATGGCATAGGTATCGGCAGCTCCCTTGAAGAAGCGTTCGATTCCGCAGGACACGATGTTCGGCAGCGCCGGTCCGCCGGATGATTCGTGGCCGTCCCAATCGGCGCCGAGCGTCGACGATGCGCACAGCTTGCCGGCGGAGATCGAATCGATTGTCAGGTCCGCCTTCATCGGCCCGGCGACCGCGTCGCTGCCGAACCACAGTCGCGCGGTGGAGGTGGCCCCGAGCACATAATTGTCCGACCACAGGTCGATGCGCGGCAGATAGGCGCGGGGCTGGCGGG
>JACDEN010000635.1 GCA_013816415.1 Planctomycetota bacterium | reverse complement strand
ATTTAAAAGCGACCAAGGTCGCGTGCGTTTGTGGGCCCAAAGATCCGGCGGCGACAGCCGCCCGACCGCCGAGCCCTGGTCGCGTGATAAAATGGGCGAAGCCCATCACGCGAAAATCTTGGCCGTTGCGGCCAAGATTTAGGAGCGACAAAGGTCGCGGGGGTTTGGGGGCGGAAGCCCCCGACTAAAAAGCCTCCATGACCGAGAACACGAAGCCCTTCAGATATTGCGACTCGGGAATCGTCGGCAGGACCGGATGATCCGGGCTGGCTGACAGCGTCTCCTCAAGGCGCAGGATCCGACGCGCGTCCACCGCGGCTTCAAGCACGGTTTCCAGGAACATCGCCGCCGACACGTGGTGCGAGCAGGTGAAGGTCGCGAGCCGGCCGCCGACCCCCAGCCGGCGCAGGCCGCGGACGTGGATCTCCTTGTAGCCGCGCATCGCACCCGCGACCGAATCCTTGTTGCGGGTGAACGACGGCGGATCGAGCACCACCAGATCGAAGGTCTCGCGCGCGTCGTCGGCGGCGCGCAGCCAGTCGAAGGCGTTGGCGCAATGGGTGACCAGGCGATCGCCGACCTGCGCCAACTCGGCCGAGCGCCGGGCTCCGGCGATGCTGGCCTCGGCGCTGTCCACCGCCACCGCCTCCTTCGCGCCGGCGAGCAGTGCGTGCACGCCGAAGCCGGCGAGGTGGCAGAAGCAGTCGAGGACGCGCGCGCCTGGTACGACCCAGCGTGCCACCGCTTCGTGATTGAGCTGCTGGTCCAGGTAGGATCCGGTCTTGTGCGGGTCGAGCAGGTCGACCTCGACATCGCAGCGGCCGACGCGCACCACCAGCCGCGTGTCCGCCGGTCCATGGAGGACGCCGGTGCGCTCCGGCAGGCCCTCGTGCCTGCGCACCGTCAGGTCGTTGCGCTCGACGATCTGCGCTGGGGAGAACTCGGCCTTCAGCAGGTCGAGCCACATCGGCAGGCGGCGGTCCATGCCCACGGTCGTCGTCTGCACGACCAGGCGATCGCCGTACTGGTCGACGATCAGGCCCGGCAGCAGATCGCCTTCGCTGCTGACCAGCCGGCGAGCCGGCCGACCGCCCAGCCGCTGGTCGCGCAGCGCACGCGCCTGGCGCAGGCGGTCGCGGAAGAACGCCGCATCGAATTCGACGGATCGGCGGCTGAGCAGCCGCACCGCGATCTGCGACTGCGCGCTGTACAGCCCGCTTCCCACGACGGTGCCGCGCTGGTCCCGGATCTCCAGCGGCTCGCCATCGACGGCCTCGCCGACGATGGTCTGGAACTCGCTGCGGAAGACCCAGCAGTGCCCAGCGAGGATGCGGTGGGTCTGTCGGGGCACGAGCGTGGCATAGGGACGGGCGGCCATGGCGGCGCGAGGATAGGAGGTGGAGGCGATGGAGGCGAGGGGGTGGCTGTATGGGGGTCCGGACGGCGTCGCCCATGCCAGACCATTGTGGATTCGACATTTAGCATGCATACTTGCCAATATCGGGGGGACTCGTCGTGGCCAAGTTCAGCTACAACTACGTCGCTAAGGATGCCACCGGCAAGGAGACCAAGGGCAAGATCGAGGGGGGGTCCCGCGATGAGGCCCTGACCCGGCTGAAACAGCAGAATCTGACGCCCGTCAAGGTCGAGCAGGCGGTCGAATCGAAGGGGCTTTTCGGCCCTCCGGCGCGCCGGGCGAAGTCGATCGAGCTGTGCCTGTTCACCCGTCAGCTCGCGACCATGCTCGGCGCCGGCATCCCGCTGCTCGAATCCTTCGAGATCCTCGCGGAGCAGACCCGTGAGACCAACAAGGGGTTCGGAGCCGGCCTCCAGGAATGCGCCGACCTGGTGCGTGGAGGCACCGAGATCTCCGAGGCGATGGGCAAGTTTCCGCGCATGTTCCCCGCCATCTACATCAACATGGTGAAGGCCGGCGAAGCATCGGGCCAGCTCGACGTCATCCTCAACCGCCTCGCCGACTTCCTCGAATCGGCCGAGGGCCTGAAGAGCGAGATCAAATCGGCGATGACCTATCCGGTCATCTCGCTGGCCCTGATCTTCGGCATCACCGGCTACCTGCTGGTCGGCATCGTTCCGAAATTCGAGAAGATGTTCATCTCGCTGCATGCCAAGCTGCCGGCGGTCACGGTGATCGTGCTCGCGACCTCGAAATGGGTGACCAACAACCTGCTGACCTGCGTGGTGATCGTCATCGTCCTCGTCATCGCCTACATCCTCGCGATGCGCACCAAACAGGGCCAGCGCATCAAGGACACGGTCTTCCTGAAGCTGCCGGTCTTCGGTCCGCTGTTCCAGAAGGTCGCCCTGAGCCGCTTCGCGCGCACCTTCGGAACGCTGCTCAGCTCGGGCGTGCCGCTCTTGCAGGCGCTCGAGATCGTGGCCAGCACCGCCGGCAACGTGGTCATCGAGGAGACGCTGCTGAGCACGCGCGACTACGTGCGGCGCGGCGAATCCCTGACGTCCTTCCTGTCGACCTCGTGGGTGTTCCCTCCGATGGTGGTCAAGATGATGGGCATCGGTGAGAAGTCCGGCGCGCTCGAGGCGTTGCTCGGCAAGATCGCCGACTTCTACGATTCGCAGATCCACGCCACGGTGAAGGGGCTGACCAGCCTGATCGAGCCGGTCATGCTGGTGATCATGGGTGCGGTCGTGGGTACGGTCGTGCTCGCAATCTTCATGCCGATCCTCGAGCTGCAGAAGCAGCTGAGC
>JACDEN010000634.1 GCA_013816415.1 Planctomycetota bacterium | reverse complement strand
ACGAGGAGCCGTCGACGAACACCTGCTGCGAGGCGACCGACCACCCGGTCTTCTTCCACACTCCGGCCGTCGCGGTGACGGTCCAGCCGGTGGCCACCACGGATCCCTTCATCATCGGTTTTTCGGCCCCGTAGGCCGCGATGACGATGGGAGCGGTCGCCGTTCCCGCCTTGGTGACAGTGACCGCCTCACGCCAGGTTCCGGCGCGCAGATAGATGATGTCCCCGGCCACGGCGGCGTTGACCGCTCGCTGGACGGTTGCGAACGGCAGCGTGAGCGACCGCCCGGTGTTGCCGTCGTTGCCCGAGGGAGCGACGAAGTAGTCCATGGCCGGAACGCCAGCGATGGCGACCAGCAGCAGGGCGGCGAAGCGGATCAGGCGCGGGAGGTGCAGTGCAGGCATAGGAGGAACCCACTCTGGCCGCCGGAGATGGATTAGCGAGACCACACGGCGAAACTCTGTTGCAGGACTGATGCCGAGCCGCTGAAAACGCGGTGGATGCCCGCCATGGTCTGCCACCAACCCGCTTATGGCTCGTGCGCAACCGCTCAACCATGGCTAGGGATACTTCTAAGTGTCCTCTTCGGCTGGCGTTCCCCGCTCGCGGGCTCCTGCTCGGCGAGACGATGGCTGCTGACGCCTGCTGGTCACGGTTTGACCAGGACCAGTTTCACCGCGAGGTCGCGCGTCAACGACGGCAGGCGCAGCCGGGCAGAATCGGCGCCCACCGTCAGCGTCGAGGTCTCGCATTTCCGATCGCTCCACGTGTCCCAGAACTCGACGCGGTAGCTTCCCGACGCCAGCTTCAGTTCGTGCAGATCGATGTCAGCCCCCTCCACCAGCGGGAAGAGCACGCCCGGGTCGGCCTTGAACGCATCGAATCGCCCGACCGCCTGGGCGTAGTTCAATGATTTCTGGCGAGCCTGGTCCCAGTATTGCTGATCGGAGGGGATGTCGCTGACCACGGTGCGGTAGATCCACAGGAACGCTCGGTCGGGACCGGAGCGCGCCAATGCCGACAGGCCGTCGGCATGGTGCACCGCCGGCCTGCCGTGCTTCCACTCGACGCCGCGCAGATCCTCGCCGGCCATGAAGTCCGCGAAGCGGTGGTGGTACCGCTGGAGGCCCTTCGAGAAGATCAGGTTCCACCACCACGGCATCGGCGTGCCGGCGAGCGGCAGCATCAGACCGGCCCACAGGCCGTCGTGGATCTCATGGGCGATCCACGCGGCATCGCCGCCGTAGGCCTGGCCGCCATACTCCTCGAGGATCGCCGGCTTGCCATAGGGCTCGAGCTCGCGCGCCCGCTTCGAGAATATCGAGACCAGGCCCTTGCCCCACGAGTACGCGGCCAGCTGCGTGTAGCCGATACGCGGCAGCCGCCACACCTCGGGCGTGCCGGTCTCGTTGTTGAACTCGCTCGAGATCGGGTGCCGGCCGGAATCCATCTCAGACAGATGCTCGGACATCTCGCGGTGCCAGGCCGTCAGCGCAGCCACGTTCTCGTCGACCATGTTCACCTCGATCCACAGCGTCCAGGCGAAGAGCGCGGGATCGGCGCCGTAGCGCGCGGCGGTGTAGCGGAAGCGGTTGCGGAACAGCCGCTTCGCCTCGGGATCGGCGAGCACGTCCTTCGGCTGGCGCGCGGGACCGCCGTTGACCGCGTTGTAGGGATTCTCGTTCCACTGCGAATCGTAGCCGAGGGTGAACGGTCCGTGCGAATTCAGCGCCAGCTCGATGAGGATGCCGCGCTCGGCGGCGGAGCGCAGCACCTGGTCGATGACCCAGGCGTTCTTCAGGTTATAGGCGCCCAGGCCGTGGAATCCCGCGGTGTCGCGCCGCCATTCCAGCCCGCCGAACCACGGCGCCATCCACACCCGGCCAAGGGTGATGTGCCCGGCCTGCATCTTCGTGAGGAAGTCGTCCATCGCGAAGCTGCCGGCCGCGTTCTTCGGCCGCACCAGACCGGAGAACTGGCTGTCGCGGTCATCGGCGGGTGAGCGGATGTTGAGCGCGATGGGATAGAGGAACTCGCCGTTCTGGAACGAGAACCAGCGGTGGTCGCGGTCGTCGACGCGGGCGAAACCGCGGCGCGACGACGCCTGCACCGACAGGCGCTTCCCCGGCAGCGCGAAGCTCGCGCCGCTGCGCTGCGTGCCGGTGATCGTCCACGTCCAATCGCCTTCGGTCTCGCAGGTGAAGCGCGCCGCCCAGTACGGCTTGTCCTGCGCGATCAGGTTCTCGAGGTCCCCGGAACGCTCGCGGCGGTAGTCCTGGGTGTAGAACGCCGGCACGCGCCGCTTCCGGCCGGCGGCGTCGATGAAGGTCGCCCACACGTCGATCTCGGCCGGATCGAAGGGGTTCTCGTAGAATCGCGAGAGCCGGAAGCGGATCTCGCACATCTCGCCGCGTTCGACCGCGTCGGGAGCGGAGACCAGGTCAGCGCCGAGGCCGGCACGCACGGCGCGCACCGGAGCCGCCTCGACCGGCGTCGGCGGGGCCGGATGCACGGCCGCGACGTGCGGTTCTTCAGTCGACGGAGCCGTCGGAGCCGACGCGGGATGCGGGGCACTGATCGGAGCGGGCGGGGCGATCGTGTCGACCGGCGTCGCGGCAGTGGTTGGCGCAGAGGTGGGCGCAGAGGTGGGCGCGGAGGTTGCCGCGGGCGGTGGCTCAGACGCGGCTGTCGACGTTGCGACGATGACCGGCGGTGGAGCGGGCGCGATGGGTACGAC
>JACDEN010000108.1 GCA_013816415.1 Planctomycetota bacterium | reverse complement strand
GCCCTGACGTAGGCCATGTCGATTGTCGGATTACCATTCGAACCGTCTCCTGGCCTCGGCAGCCCACACGCCACGACGTCGTCGAGTGACATGAGCGGCTTCGGCACCGCCGGATTGCTGCCAGGGACGAATGACCAGTAGCCGTTCGCGTTGTTCCAGAGCTTGATGTCGGTCCAGCGAAGGTAGGTGGAGTCGTCGCCAGCTATCCACTCCCAGTCCAGCCCGCTCGGGTCGGCTCGATTGACCGGATCCCCACCACAATAGGCATACCAATTCGAGCCTGCTTTCGCCGGATCGCTTGACGTAAATCGCCCGATCCCCGGGTCGTAGTACCGATTCCTAAGATACGTCAGCCCCGTGGCATCCCGATACTCGCCGCGCCACTGCATGCCAAATGATGGCGACGTCGCCGGTCCATACGTCACCTGACTCAATGCCCCATTCGATAGCATGATCTGCGACGGAATAGTCTCACGCGTCGCGCCGAACGCGTCATAGCTGAACCGCCGCACGTATCCGTGACCCGAGATACCAGCGAAACTCCCAACGTGGCCAGTGATGTTGCCGAAGAGATCCCGTCCATAGACGAGCATCGTCGAACCGCTCTTCTGCCACAGCGCTTGGCTTCCGACATATCCGTAGGTCGTGGTCACGCCGCCCGTCGTCTCCGACACGACGTTCGTTCCATCCCATTGGAAATTCGTGGTGACTCCATTCACCGTCGCCTGCAGACGTGCCCAGCCACCCGGAGCATAGCCATACGCGGCTGACATATTGACGCCAGAGACCGATGCGAGGTGCCCATGGGCATCATAGCCATACATGGTGTTTTCCGCGCCACCGCCATATGGGGTCTGGGTGCGCTGCGTGCACTCACCATTCAGATTGTAGAAGTAATCGGTGGCGCCGGCTGCGCTGACCCCGCCGGTCTCGGTCACCTGATCGGAATGGGTCAACTGATCGAGATTATTGAACTGTGACGAGGTTCCAGTGCGACCGGTCGCGGTAGACCACATCAGCGTACTGAATGACGCTCCGGATGTGACGATCAATCCCATGGCCCCGCCGCGTGGCATGGCGCCGATACCTGGTGCCGGGGTCGAGAGAGCAATCGACGATGTTGCGTCGAGAACCACCGTAAGCGACAGGCTTTCATCGGGGTGATGCTCCAATTGCAGAGCCCGTGCGATTCCCGTGTCATCGATCCATACGCTGAATTCCAGATCCTGGATCGTCGAGCCTTGGACCTGTTGGATCACCGCCCGCCCTTCATAAGGAGGAGCATTGAATACCGAGGACTGCGAGGGGCGGACCTGCCAGAGCACGCGGTAGGAACCCGTCGTCGATGCGATCAACCATCCTGCGCCGCTGACGCTCGTGAGGGATGGCGTCGGCGCCACCGTCACCGAGAAATCAGGCTTCAGGAGATCACTCGGGCTGAAGAGGGTCGCCGTCGATGAACCAATTGCGGTGAGAACCCCATTCCCTGACGTCCAGGTTCCCGTGGTCGGATGTACCGATGCTGGAATCGTGCTGTCCGGGAATGTCACGACGTGCTGGGTGGCCGCGCCGCCGTAGGCCACGGCCGAGACCCGATTGTCGTTCGCGTCATATCCGTAACGTGTATCCGATGGATCCGATCCGGTGCGCGTTTCGCGTTGTAATCGACCATTATGGTACAGGTAGCTGATCGCGTGGTCGGTTCCGGTGAGTTGGCTCATCCGCCCTTCACTGTTTCGCATCACCGTCCAATTCTCATTGGTGATGCCGGCTTGCTGGGCCACACCGGCGAGCATTCCGTTGAACTCATAGGTAAACTGCCTGCTCGTTTCATTGGGAAGTGTCTGCGACGACATGCGACCTTTGGAGTCATACCCGATCGTCGCCAACTGGATCCCGTCTTGGAGCACATTTTCCATCTGTCCGCTCGCATTGTAGCCGAATGTCATGGATCCGCGTGTCGTCACGCGGCCAGCGCGGTCATAGGCAAACGGAACCGCCGAAGATCCTGGAGCCTCCAGCGACAGCACGCGATTCGCCCGATCCATGTGCGAGGTCATGCTCACGCCGCCCTCGACGACGACCGAGCGCAGCGGACCTCCGTCCACATCACGCTCCAACCGATGATCGACTGTGGTAGTAACCGATCCGACCTGGATCGATTCCTGGGTCAATTGACCTTTGACATAGGTATAGGCGGTAAATCTGAGATCTCGCCCGGTGTGGGTCGCGACCAAAGACGAATCTTTCACGTAGGTCAACTTCTCAGAGGTCGTACTGGAGGATGCCTCTGCGGCAGGGAATATAGTGGTGATAAGTCGATCCAGATCATCGTACAGGAATGCTGTCTTGTGCCCGTTCGGATCGATGACCGCAGAGCGTCGTCCGCGGCTGTCGTACTCGTATCGCGTCGTTCGATCCCCAGGGGCGTGTACCGCCAACAGCACGCCCGTGGTCGGGTGATAATCATACAAGGTCGTCTCTTGGCCCTTCGTCGAGCGCAGCAGCCGTCCCGTGGCATCGAACACGGACGTTTGGACCCGTGAACTGGCGTCGGTCACAGAGGTGACGTGACCTTGCACATCATATCCGTAGGTGACCGTGGCATTGTCAGGCGACGTGACAACGGTCTGGGCGCGATCGCCGACGTAGTTCCAGGTCGTAGTCACCCCATCAGGACCCGTTCGCGTCTTCAGTCGATTATCCATGTCGTACGTCTGTACGGTGACGAGCGACGGTGTCGGAGAGGATCCGGTCTCGGTACCCGAGAACATTCCAGAGCGGAGGACGTTGCCATTCTGATCTCGCGACAAGACCTGTGCGGACGGTGCGATCGGGGACGGGTTACCATCCGGTGAGGTCGCCGCATTATTCTGTGTCTGGTTCACCTGACCGGTGGTCGGCTCGACGATCTGAAGTGTCCCCAATCCCGTTGCGGAGGTGGATGCGGTCGGAATTCCAGTGCCAGCTTGGTAGGTGGTCAGGGCCGTGAGGTCGGCAGACGTGTTATTGATGACCGCGTTATGCATGGTGATGGCAGATCGACCAAAACCATCCACCTTGACCTGATTCGTCGATCCGACCGACGACGTCGACTTGGACAGACTCCCGTCATTGCGCACATCAACCGTGCTTGAAAAGAGCAGAGCGCCGACGCGCGTGCTTGTCACGCTCGGAAGATTCCGGTTATCGAATTCCTGCTCAAGACTGGCGCCAGATGATCCTATCCAGGTCTTCTTGCGGGCGCCGGCGCCAAAGGTCTCGATGGTCGAATGGCTGACGACCCCGAACGAATCAACCGAGCCATTGATCATACCATCATCGTCGCGGGTCGTTAGCGAAACGATCCCACTCGACACTTGTTGGGAGGCAAGTTGCCCGAGTTCATCATATCCGTACTGGACCCATCCCCCTGCAGGATTGACCGTGCGAGCCACACCGCCCGAGCGAAGGTACCTGTTGCTCAGAGTCGCCAAATTCGCGTTGGTCGAGGTCAAGACCCATCCGAGGCCATTGTAGGTGTTCGATCGACGGAGGCCTTCCGGACTGACAGTAGCGAGTAAGCGGCCGGCCAAGTCGTATTCGAGCGTGGTGTCATGTTGGCGCGCATCCTTCACCGCCACGAGGAAGCCCGAAATCGGATCATAGGTATTGGTCGAGGTACATGGGGTGCTGCCAGCAACACCATTCACCAGGGAGCATGGCGAAATGTCCTGCATGAGACGTCCCGCGACGTCGAGGATTTGCTGGTGAACAATCAACCCGGTGGTCGTGGTTACGGTCCAGAGGGAGCCGCTCTTCATATACGTCGTGACCGTATCATCGATCGGTGTCGTCGCGATCGACGGGTCCGCTCCCGCCGGGTCGGTGTGCATGAGCACTTGCCGTCCAAGAGCATCATAGGTCAAGGAGACCGAACGATTCAACGCGTCACTGGTTTTGGTCTGCCGGCCGAGAGGATCGAACGACTGACCGGTGAGAATCCCACCCGGATTCGTCGTCGTGATCGTGCGATGCATCTGGTCATTCGTGAGGTCCCACGCGTACGGGAGGAAGCTCTTCTGATGCGTCGCCACACCGAAATCATCGACCGTCATTGACGTCTCGCGCTTCATGGGACTCGACGTCTTCGTCACGACTCCCGAGGTCGTACGACCCAGAGTGTCCCATTTCTTCCCGCGAGCGTCGATTACAGACAATTGATGGCCATCAGCGTCATAGGCGATTAACGATGAGTGCCCATTCGGATCGGTCATCGATTTGAGTTTGCCGGTCTTGAAGCCGGAGTCCTTACCGAAGTAGGTATAGCTGGTGGTAAGATCGTCGCCATCGCACGACGGTACGTCTAGTCCAGCCACCGCGACTTCGCGCTGCTCCGTCATCACATTCGCACCCACCCCGAGATCGCTCCATGTGAATTTGGTGGTTTGGATGGAAGTACCACTCAACTGAATATCGCGCTGAAATAAATGGCCCGATGGATCAAACGTGGAGATGGATTTGTTCGTGTTGGCGCCCGTGAATTGGGTGAAAATTGTCTGACCTGATTGCGGCACGATCGTTCGGTGATGGACAACTCCTGCGGCATCGGTCATGTCGAGCCATTTGTCGACGGTCGGAGTGTTGGGGAAAATCGTAAGACCGCCGAGGGCGTCCGTGACGACGCACTGGGTCAACACCTTGAAGGTGCTGGCATTAAACGTAGGTGTGATCACGGCGCTCAGTCCGCCGCTGTAATCCAATCCGGACAAGCGTTGAAGGCCGTTCGCCGGCGCGTCGTAGGAGAAGGTGTAGGTTTGGAAATTCAATCCACCGGTGAGTTTGAAGTCACCGTGGTTTGTCGGTCCGTCACCCGAGATCTTCGCGGTGAGCATTTGAAATTGGGCATCATACCTGAATGCCCACGTTCCGGATAACTCTTTATTCAAAAGCGCTAACGAGGGCTTATTAAGGGCATATTCGTTCCCGATGAGAGACACGAGACTGAGGTTACGCGACGGATGTCGCTCATCGACCACAAGAGTCGCCACATGGTTGGTGTCGCGGCTGATCGCCAAACTGCTGCCGTCGATGGTCGCGATGCGCACCAGCCACCCGTCCTTGTCGAAAAACAGAATGCGGTTGTCACCACGATTCACGCTGGTGATCTCGTCCTTCCTCCAAAAGGCACCGGTAACCGTTTGAACGTCCGGATTGGGATTGCCCGAGGTCGTGAATTTCACTCCGATGACTGGGCCGGTGGAATCAATTCGTCGGCCGGTTTCATCTATAAAGATATCCGAAACGGACAGTCCGTCATCGCCGGTAAATGAAGTCAGCCAGCGCATGTCATAATTGGTGCGCCAACCAGGACCCATACCACTATCCATGGTCTCACAGCTATTGTAGCTGAGGAACAAATCAGGACCCATATCGGGCGTAGTTACCGAGCGGATTGGGAAGGACATGAACAGATTTCCGCGGACAACGTTCGTCTGCCCCTGGGCCATCAGCGAAACACAAGGATCGATTCCGTCGGACGCGCCAGCACCCTTTCTGAAAAGTCTGATCGTGGATTTGAGAGGCGGGAGGCCCACCGGATATGATAATGACGTTGTCGTCAGGTCGACTTCGTCATCCTTCTCATATAGGTACTGAGTCCCCGGACCGCCACTGCCCTGGAAATAATATGATTGAGGAGGTCCCGCAAACGTGCTGGGGTTGGAATAAGAGATATTGGAAATCACAACGGCGTCCAGCGCCGTGCTAAAGAAGACGGGTGTGTGGTCCAACGATACCACTGGAGTGCGGGCGTGATTCCGATGCAGATCAAAGCTCACATTCAATGGACTTGGCTTCGGAGTATTTGGATCTGCGCTCGGTGACGTCACAAATGAGGTGATGCCGGTTCCCGAGTTGGTCAACACCGCTGGCTTGGTCGTATCTTGTACGCCGGGCCGGATCATCGGGAAAGTGTAATAGGGCTGGGTTCCTATGTGGGTCCCGGTCACGATGAAATCGCGAGGCCCGACGACAGTGGATCCGAATTGAAATGAGCTGTTCAGGGTGAAATCAAGGTGATGGATGCCGGGGATCGCTTTGAAGCTAATGGAGAAACTCGTCATGGCATAATTCGCCTCAATGTGGTCGCTTGATAGAATGAAACCGCCCAGGGAGCGACCGCCGCTCGCCAATTGGGTCAAGTCAGCGGGGAGAACGTTGTGGCCATGAGCATCGAAGTGGACGATGGAGACGCTGGCGGTGATGCTGGCCTCGCCGTATTGATCTCCTGCAAACGGACCGCTTGGCCTGGTGACTTGCAATTGAATCTCGACACCGAGGTAGGTCAGGCCCGGCGATGCTGTTGCCGAAGCGGTACTCCCACCGAATCGACTCCTACAGGTCGCACCATAGACCACGGTTTTTGATTCATTGACGACTGACAACCAGGGGTAGCACGGTGAGGACGGAAATGACCAAAGCTGCTCGCCCACGGGATAGACCGTATTCAACAAAGGGAGTCCCGCCTGGATCCGATAATAATCCGATACGTCGGTCGGTCGACCAACGTAGGAGATGCCGCTTTCAAGTCGGGCCAACTCGGCTGGATCGGTTATCCCAGAGAGCCCCATGGTGACATTCACGCCGACCACTTGGTAATCTTTCACGCCATCGTGGTCTTGATCCGTCGTCACCAGAATGGGATTATAATGAAAATCGGTAGTCGTTGAGAGCAATAGGCGAGCGATCAGTCCAGTCATCGCTGGACCACCAGAGACCGCCACCAACTGACCGGTGGTAGTGACCTGGAAGAGTGCCGGGACTGGTACCGATGCGGTTGTGGCCGTTGCGGTGAAGCTGGAAATCGTTGGAAGCGACACGACTCCAACGGTCTCACCCACTTCGGCGTCCAGCGCGGATGCGATCGGTGGATGCATGGATGAAAATAGGATCGGTGCCCTAAATGGCCGCATGACCACCTTCGAGATCGTTCCGGTCGTGCCTTGACCTGCGACAACATCGTCCAACTCAAGCAGGAATGCCTGCACCGCCTGGAAACAAATGATGGGCCCCGTGGGGCCCGACTGCCGCATGATGATGCTCGACGGCGCGATGCTATGCGGCGTGATGGTCAGACGCGCATTTGCGTAATTCGTAAGAGCGTTGGTCACGTCGAGGAGTGCCGAATCACTCGATGTCGCGGTATACAAGCTGCCGTCCGTCACCAGAGAGACATTGCAACCGCGACTGAATTCCGTTTGGCACAAGATGGTTGATTGGTCGAACACTGGATTGCCGAGCACCTTGACGTTGATGGTCCCGACCCAGCCATCATCAATCGTTGCAGCGACGGTATAGACGCCGGCGGTCGGGTATTGGACCGGGAAGGCTGCCCCGGGAATTCCGGTGATCATTCCTTGAGACGCAGACGGCGTCCCCGGATCGATGGTCATCACCGTGCCAGGTGCGCTGGTTGAGACCGATGTTGCCGTCAGCAGCAGGCTGTCGCCTTCACGGATGACCACGATAGCCCCGTCTCGAACGCGAATATCGGTTTTGGACCATGATACCAACTTTGAGACGTGGGCGGCGCTGCCATTGGCATCCGATCCGGAGATCTGAGCGATGATCGATCCCGACACGGGAAGCGGGAAGTCCGTGTAATAATGATTGTTGTCGAGGACGCGCACCGCCGGAGTGGCAGTGACATGGCCATTGCTGATGACCTGCGCAGACATGGCCACCCCCACCACGGACCCAGTTCCTTCGATGCACATCGGTGAGACCGGGGAGGTCGAACCGGGGGTAGTCACGGTATACGAGTCGGCGGGAGTGATGGTAAACGCGGCCGATGCCGGCGTGCTGACAAAATAGCCACCAACCGGATTGGGCAGGGCGCTGACTGCTTTGATGGTCAGGTTCGTCGATACTACAACGGGTGCTTCTGCACGCTGAGCGGTACCAGTA
>JACDEN010000107.1:2159-7948 GCA_013816415.1 Planctomycetota bacterium | reverse complement strand
GCTGCGCGACGTCCTGAACGCGCTCGACGCCGCCGCCGAAGATCCGAAGATCTCGAGCCTCGTCGTCGTCCTCGACGAGATGCGGCCGACCGGCTTCGCGACGCTGCGCGAGATCGCCGCCGCGATCGAGGTGCAGGCACAGGCTCTCGTACGCCGAGCGCGCGGCCGCCGCGTGGCTGCCGAGCGCGACGACATCGGGGATCGGCTGGCCGTCGAGCCACAGCGGCCACGCCGTGCGCGGCGCAGGCGCGAACGACAGGTGGGTTTCCCAATAGCAGACGGCTCCTGAATATCCGTAATGGTTGGGCAGCTCGCGCCGCAGGCACAGGATGTCTCCCGGTCCGGCGCTGACGTCGCCGCGCGGGGTGCGCGCGCGCAGCCGGCCCGATTCGACGAGTAGGACATGGTGCGATGGAACGCCGTAGGTGTACCACTGCTCGGCCTCGACGCGCCAATAGGAGGCGAAATCGACCCGTGGCTGCATCTCCTCCACGGTCACATGGGGGCTCGAAGTCGATTCCGGCATGGCTGCTCCCGCTTCCGGCACGATGGAACGGCTGGAAAAGACCCGTCCCGGTCGATTACAATGATCCCGTGCAGCCGCGCAACCGCGCGCACCGCCGAGGAGCCACCCATGCCTTCCGCCACCGCCACCGCCATCGCCACCGCACCCGCCCATCCGGTCTCTGCGGCCCTCGCCGGTCGGGCGGCCAGTCCGGAACAGATCGCGGCCTGGGTCGCCGCCTTCCATCGCGACGGCTACGTGTTCATCGAGGACGTCCTGACGCCGGACCACTGCGCGCTCCTGCGCGACGACATGGACCGTGTGCACCCGACCGAAGGCAAGCCGACCGAATGCGACGTGCGCATGTTCGAGCGCAGCCGCGCCAACCTCGACCTGTTCGACCTCGAGCCCCTGGTCGGCCTCGCCGAGACCATCCTCGGAGAGGATCGCACGTACGGCAAGGAGACCTGCCACGTCATGCACAACAACTGCTTCCGCACGCGCGATGGCGGCGGATTCAGCGGTTGGCATCAGGACGACTCGTCGCATTTCGTCGTCACCCACGGCGAGGCGCCGACCAACATCCACCTGCCATGCCTGCTGCTGACCTGCAACTACTACCTCACCGACCAGACCACGGTGGAGAACGGACCCGGCCAGGTCATCCCCGGCTCGCACAAGCTCGGCGCGCAGCTACCGTCGGATCTCACCGGAACCGAGTGGGAGCCGCGCATCGTCAGCTGCACCGGGCGCATGGGCTCGGTCATGGTCTTCAACAACCAGGTCTGGCACCGCGGCGCGCCCAACCGCAGCGACCGCACCCGCTACGTCACCCAGGTCAGCTACGGACGCAAACTGGTCAGCCACATGTACGCGCCGTTCATGAACTACCAGATGCCGGAGCACTGCCTCGCGGGAGCCGACGCGCGCCGCAGGCGGCTGCTCGGCTTCCTGCCGTGCGGCGCTTATGGCTGAGGCTGATGGTGGTTGGTGGTTGGTGGTTGGTGGTGAGTGGTGGGTGGTGACAGCCGATCGACCGCAGATCCAAAGCCAAACCAGTCCACCATCGCCACCGAGCCCCAGTCCCTTCTCCCCACCACCAACCACCAACCGCACTGCGCTCGAGAGACCCCAGCCAGCGTGCCTTGACCACGCACCCATCGTCTTCACGGGCATATGTTTACAGATGGATGTCAGGCCGATCGGACGCGGCCGCTCCGGTTCCAGGTCGAGGCTTGGAGGTCGCCGCGAACCGTCATCATCGATCTCCATGCAACCGGACCGCGATCAGCGGGATTATTGAGAGCCATGCCCGCCTCCATTGTCGAAGTCGAACCCATGCCGTTGTCCGAAGCGCTCAAACGCCTCGCCCACGGACGCGACGGCGACGCCTGGACGGCTGTGGTCGATGAGATGGCCGAGGACCTCCATCGCACCGCGTGCCGGCTCACCGGCGATCCCTCGACCGCCGATGACGCGGTCCAGGAGACGCTGCTGCTGCTGCGCGACCGCGCCAGCCAGTTTCGTCCTCTCAGCGACGACGCCGACGGTGATGCCAGACGCTGGATCATGCGCATCGGCATCAACGCCTCGCTCAAGCTGATGCGCACCCGTCATCGCTGCGCAGTGCGTGACCGCACCCATGGCGCCGCGGCCTCGAGTGCCGACTCATCGGTGTCGGTGGAGCAGACGGTGATCGAGCGCGAGAACGCCGACCTGCTGCGGCTCGCGCTGGCCGAACTGCCAGAGCCGGTGCGCGCGGCGATCGTTCTGCACCATCTCGACGGCGTCGGCTTCAAGCAGGTCGCGCATGAGCTGCGCTGCCCGGTCGGCACCGCCAAGGCGCGCGTGCATCGCGGACTCGAAGCGATGCGCGGCAAGCTGGCCAAAGCCGGCATGACCATGTCATCGTCGCTGCTCGTCGTCGGAATCGGCGAGCTGCCGATCAGCGCCGGCTCGCCGATGGCGAAGGTCGCGATCTACCACGCGCTCATCTCCGCTCCGCGGTCTGCTTCGCTCGATGCGCTCCCCCACGCCATCGCTTCAAAAGGAATGATCATGACCGCCAAGCTCGCACTCATCGCAGCCGCCGTCGCCTGCATCGGCGTCGCCCCATTCATGTTCGCGCAGGATGACGGCGCCAAGGCCAAGGCCTCCGGGCCAGATGCTGGCGCAGCGGTCATACCGGCGCCGGCGATGATCGCGGATCCCGCCACCTACGCGGTGATCATCGTGCCGAATCTGCCGGCCACCTTCGGCCACATCGACGAGGCTATGGAGGTCATCGCTCCAGGACAGATGCCGAAGGGCATGCAGTTAAATCAGCTCGCACAGATGGTGGGCGATCCGGATTTTGCCAATGCCGCGCATACGCCGTCGCTGATCGTCGTCGGCGCCGGCGTGCCTCTTCCGTCCTTCGCCATGGTCATTCCGTGCCTCAAGCCGGAAATCTACGTCACCGCTTTCAGCAACATGGGATTGGCCTCGAAGGTGGTCGGCGCGTTCGCGATCCTCGCGCAGACTCCCGATGGCGTCGCGACCGGCGAACGCGCGGTGGCCGGGTACAAGGAACTGACCGCGGCGCCGATCACCTCCGATCTGCGCCTGGTCATCGCCCTCGATCGCCTAGCCACCACCTATGGACCCTTCCTGCAGATGGGCGTCCGCTCGATGTCGGGGCCTGGCCAAGGAAAGATGCTGCCGATCGTAGCCCTCGAGGTCGCTGGATTCCTGGCCATGGCCGCCGATATCTCCTGCGTGCAGATCGATCTCAGTCTCACCGCTGAAGCGTTGTCCGTCGACCAGATCATCGCCGCCAAGGCGGACGGCGCGCTGGCGAAAGCGCTGGTCGCCCCGTCTCCGGCGCGGCAGCCGACAGCGGCCGCGCGCCTGAGTAATGAACCGGGAATGATGTCGGCGGTCGGCCGCGTCCCGACGCAGGCGCTGTTCACCTACGTCACCGCCCTGCTGCAGCGGATCTCCTCCCAGCCCGAAGCCAAAGGGCTGATCACCCCCGAACTCATCCAGGCGATCTCAGCCAACTCCGACGCACTCTCCGGGGACTTTGCCGTACGCGCCACGTTGTCGAAGGATTGCAGCGCCATGACCACCGATGTCGCGTGGGCGTGCGCCGACGCGACCAAGGCCGAAGCAGCGTTCGATGCGATCCTGGCTTCGTTCACGGGCGGCGACATCGGCGGAATGGGCCTCAGTGTCGACCTGAAGAAGCACGAACGCACGGTCTCAGGCGTTCCCATCAACCGCATCTCCTACGTGATCGATGAATCCAAGGTCGATCCGCAGCAGGTCGAGACGTTGCGTGCGGTGCTGCGCGACAATGAGATCGCCTTCACCAAGACCTTTGTGCTCGCGAGCCAGGACCCGAAGGGAATCGACGCCCTGATCGCGGGAAACGGACCGGGGCTGGCGACGCGCGCTCAAAAGCTCTTTCCGTCGGGGAAGAGCGGTTACTTCGACACCTCGCTCATCGATATCGTGCGGACCTCGCCGAATCTGAAATCCCCGCCGCCAGGCAATGCCCTCATCGCAGCCTTCGCGAATCTTCCCGACGGCGAGCCAGTGACCGGCGCGTGGACCACCGGCTCTGGGCGGGCCCGCATCGAATACCGCGTGCCGCTCAAACCGATCGCCGATCTGGTGAAAGCGTTCCGCACCCTGACGGAAACTGCCGCGCCAGCACCGGAACCGCGCCAATTCTGAATCTGTCCAGGCGGCGCAGCCGTGGATCGACTTAGCCCGGCGGGTGGCCGGTCGCAAGGCGCCCCCGTCCGACGCGTCCGTCGAACTTCTAAACAGCTGCGAAGGAAGGCGATGGATGCGACGTTACGAGGTGCCGGCCGCGGCCACCGATGCGCGGATGGAATTCCCGCAACGGATGCGCGATGACTGGACATAGCACCGCAGTCGGGGTGGATCGCCGCCGGCTCGGCGGTGGCGCCACCCGCCGTCGACCGCACGATGCCCCGCTCCCAGCGGCCGAGGGGCCGACGCCACACGAGGAACCGACCATGCTCGCCAAGTTCGCCCTGATCGCCGCCGCCGTCTGCGTCGGCCTCGCTCCCCTGCGTGCCGCGCAGGACGACGGCGCCAAAGCCGCGTCGGCCATCCCGGTGCCGACGCCGATCGCAGATGCCGGCACCTATGCCATCATCATCATACCCGACCTGGTCGCGACCATGGGGCGAATCGAGGATGCGGCGGAGATCATCGCTCCAGGCACTGTGCCCAAAGGCAGCCAGGCGGAGATCCTGGGCATGCTGGCCGGCGATCCCGGGCTGGCGAACGTCGCGCACGCGCCTGCGCTGTTCGTGGTCGGGGCAGGGGTGCCGCTTCCGACCTACGCCTTTGTCATCCCGTGTCTCAAGCCGGAGAGCTACGTCACCGCGTTCACGAATAACGGCAACGCCTCCAAGGCGGTCGGCGAGTTCGCCATCCTCGCGCAGACTCCCGATGGACTCGACGTCGGCGAACGCGCGGTGGCCGCGTACAAGGATGTCACCGCCGCGCCGATCGCCTCCGATCTGCGCGTGATCGTCGCCGTCGACCGCCTGGCGACCACCTATGGTCCGTTCCTCCAGATGGCCCTCCGCTCGATGGCCCCTCCCGGCCAGGCGAAGATGCCGCCGATCGTGGCGCTCGAGCTCGCTGGCTTCCTGACCATGGCCGCGGACATCGCAACGCTCCAGATCGACCTCTCCCTCAGCGGCGAGGCCCTCGCCATCGACGAGATCCTCGCGGCGAAAGCCGATGGCGCCCTGGCCAAGGCCCTGATCGCTCCGGCCTCTGCGCAGAAGCCGATCGCAGCCGCGCATGTCGGCAACGGCGCGTCGATGATGGCGGCGACCGGCCGGGTGCCGATCAAGGAGTTGCTGACCTACGCCGGCTCGATCCTGAAGCGGCTGTCGGCGCAGCCCGAGGCGAAGGGGCTGATCACTCCCGAGCTGATCGCCGCGCTCACCACGAAGGGCGACGCGCTGACCGGCGACGTCGCGATGCGCGTGTCGCCTGCGAAGGACGGCAAGGCCGCCATGACCACGTCCGTCGCCTGGGGCTGCCTCGATGCCGCCAAGGTCGAAGCGATGTGCGATGCGATCTCCTCCTCGTTCAAGGGAGGCGACATCGGCGGCACGGGCATCTCGATGACCATCGCCAAGCACGAACGCACCGTCGCCGGAGCGCCGATCGACCACATCTCCTACCACGTCGACGAGACCAAGGTCGACGCGAAGCAGGCCGACGCGTTGCGCGAGATGCTGCCGGACAC
>JACDEN010000107.1:0-2149 GCA_013816415.1 Planctomycetota bacterium | reverse complement strand
GGACACCTTCGTCGCGTTCGCCAAGGAGGTCGTGCTGTCGACCCCCGACGACCAGCAGCTGGAGGCGATGATCGCCGGCACGGGAACCGCCTTGATGACGCAGGCCCAGAAGCGGTTCAAGGCGGGGAAGAGCGGCTACTTCGACGCGTCCTTGAACGGGTTCGTGCGCGCCTCGCCGGTCGTCACGTCGCTCCCAGCAAAAGCGGCCGAGGCCTTCGCGAACCTTCCCGATGGCGAACCGGTCACCGGAGCATGGACCACCGATGCGGGCCGCGCGCGCATCGAATCCCGTGTGCCGCTCAAGCCGATCGCGGACCTGGTCAAGGCGTTCCAGGCCCTGGTCGGTCCAGGCGGGAGAACGCCCCCGGCGCGCGAATTCTGATCGCGGGCATCGCGCTGCGGATCAGGCCGCTGCTTCCGAGCTTCCAGCGTAGCGCTGAGCGGCGCGCCGCGCGAGCGCACGCGACAGCGCCGTGGCTGCGATCTTGAACGGATTCGGCATGAACATCCCGGTCGCGGACCGATAGCGGTCGTAGGCCGCGACATGGCGGCTGCCCGCGAATTTTCTCTCCTCGGTCTTGGCGGCGACGTGATAGATCACGACCATGGCGGCCAACGTGGACCACAGCCACCATCCGCCGAAAACGATCGGGCATGCGCTCCAGACCAGCAGGTACGACGCGTAGAACGGATGGCGGACGAAGCGGTACGGGCCGTGCTGCACCAGACGCTCGGGGAGATCGCTCGAGAATGCCGCCGAGAGCGGCGCCACGCGATTGGCGGCGATCGCCCACCAGAACAGACCGAGCGCGCCGAGGTAGATGATGGTGGCTGCGATCGCCGCCACGGCCTGGATGCCCGAGGCGGTCGCGTAGGCGACGAGATGCACCACCGCGAAGAGCGTTCCGCAGACCTTGATCACGGTCATGCCGTGCGCCGCTCCGGTCGGCTTGGTGAAGAAGGTGCGCATGGCCCAGGCGAAGCAGGCCAGGCAGCCCACCAGCAGGAGCGCCAACCAAGCCGGCCACAGCGCATCCGGCACCGCGATGCCGGCCCAGGGGATGGCGAGACCGCCCTGGACGGGCGACGGCTCGCCGGCGGCGAGGCCTGCCGCAGACGTCAGCACGAGCAGGATCGCGGCAATGGCGCGGGCGGCGGTCGGCATGCGTGGCTCCCTGGCGGAGGTGGAGTCCGCTCGGAAGACCCAATGCTCGAGCCGCGGCCATCACCAAAGAAATCCGGAGCTCGGGATTTTTCCAGGAAGCTCGGTCCAGAACCTTTCCGTGCAAGGCCTTACGAAACCGCATCCGACAGGCGCCGGATTCCTTTGGTGGATGACTCCGTCCACGCATTGTACGGTATGGAAGATGCCCCCCGTCGATGCCATCGATGACATCGCTCTGGTCAGTCTCGTCGCGACGCGGCGGGACGAGGAGGCGTTCTCACAGCTGTTCGCCCGCTATCAGCGCGTCGCCTACAGCTTCGCCTTCCACATCGTCAAGGACGCCAAGACCGCCGAGGATCTGGTCCAGGAGAGCATGGTCCGCGTGTGGTCGGCTGCCGGCTCCTTCCGCACCGATGGCGCGGATGGCCGGGTTCCGAACGTCAAAGCCTGGATCATGACCATCGTCGCGCGCGAAAGCTTCCAGGCTCTGCGGCGGCGCAAGCGGTCGCGCAAGGAAGTGCCCATGGACATCGAACCAGCCACCGCACCGCAGGACGAGGCGTCATCGTCGCCCGAACTGGTGGGGGCCCTGCGCTCGAAGCTGATGGAGCTGCCGGAGACCGATCGCCAGCTGATCGCGCTGCACTTCGGCGGCGGTGTGAGCCAGCGCGAGATCAGCGAGGCGCTGTCGCTGTCGCAGCAGACGATCTCGTACCGCCTCAACCGCATCCTGAAGGATTTGCGTTCCAGCCTGTCCGCCGCTCGTCTGGCCGCAGCGGTGCCGGTCGGCGGCGAATCGATCATCGAGGCGTTGTCATCCGGCCATGCGCCGTCGGCCGGACTCCATGCTCGCGTCCTCGCCGGAGTCCACGGCGCGCCTGGGGCGGTCGCCGCATCCGCGGCAGGCGTCACCGTGCTCGCGGTATCGGGCGCGGCCATCGGGCTGCTGGGGCTCGGCATCTGGATGGCCCGGCCGTCGTACCC
>JACDEN010000633.1:1370-2738 GCA_013816415.1 Planctomycetota bacterium | reverse complement strand
GGGCTGCTTCGCGTCGGCCGCATCCTCGGTGAAGATGGTGAAGCCATAGGTGTGGCTGCCCCCCAGCTCGACCTCGACCGTTCCCTGCTTCCACACCGCGAGATCGGGTGTGACCATGGTCGCGATGGCGAACGGATCATAGAGCGCGGGCGTGTCCTTATGCGCCGTGCACCAGGGATCGACGGTCTTCGCCAGCTGCTTGGCGAGCGCGCTGGTTCCGGCGCGCAGGCGATCGATGTGGCCGCGGTCGAACTTGGCGATCTGGCCCATCTCGAAGGTGGTGACGTCGATCGGGATGCCGCTCGCGAACACCACGGCGGCGGCCTCGGGATCGCACTTGATGTTCCACTCGGCGAACTGCTTCTTGAAGTCGGCGGCCATGCTGACGATGCGCGGGATCTTCGCCGCGAGGCGCGGCTCCTTGACCAGCGCCATCGCGAGATTGGTCATCGCGCCGATGGTCACCGGCACGATGTCGCCGGCGCCGGCCATGATCGTCTCGATGAGGAAATCCACGCCGTGCCGCGGATCGAGCTTCGGCAGCTGCGACTCGGGCAGGCACGACGCGTCCTGGTTGGGCAGGGTTCCGGCGAGCAGCGCGGCGGCGCCACCGTTCTTCGGCGGGCGCGTGCTCATGGTCGCGCCGCAGCCGGCGGCGACGGGGATGTCGCGGAATTTCCCGCCGGCGACCGCCAGGATCGAGCGCGCCTGTCGAGCGCGCGCGACGGTGTTGCCGTAGACCGTGGTCACCCCGAGCAGTTCGAGCTCCGGGCTCGCGAGGATCAGGCCGAGCGCGAGCGCGTCGTCGATGTCGTCGCCGATGTCGGTGTCGAGGATGATCTTCTGCGGTTTGGAGGCGGTTGGCAGCGTGGGAGCGGGCATGTGGTTCCTTGATGTGGTGCGGTTGGAGGAGTGGAGTTCAGGGCATGGACGCGGGCTGCTCGACCGGAGCGTGCTCGCGGTTGAACGCCTCGGCGCGCGCCCCCTGCTGGTGCCAGGCGCTGCCGAAAACGTTGGCGCGATGCGGCGAATTCGATTTCGGCAGCAGCCAGCGCGAGCTCTCGCAGCGCACCACGCCGCGGCGCACGCCGCTGATCATCAGGCCGGTGTCGTCGAAGACGTCGTCGGCCAGCTGGTAGGCGTCGTCGGCGCGGTACGAGAAGACCACGCCGCGGCGCGGCTGGCCTGAGCGGTTGACGTCCGAGCCATGCAGGGTCAGGCAGTGGTGGATGCTGATACCACCAAGTCTCGGGGTGATATCGACCACATCCGAAGCCCAGCGCGCCGAATCGGTGCAGCCGCCCGAGAAGAAGCCGTTGATGCGGTGCTCGAACAGTCCGTGGCGGTGGCTGCCGCGCACCATGCGCA
>JACDEN010000633.1:0-1360 GCA_013816415.1 Planctomycetota bacterium | reverse complement strand
GCCATTGTCGGGGGTTGAGTCGTCGAGCATGACCATCACCGCCAGCAGGCTGGTGTTGGTGTGCGGATAATAGGCGAAATCCTGATGCCAGGCGAACGGACCGCGGCCCTTGATCAGCGGCTTGGTCGCGAGCTTGGAATGCTGGAGCTGGATGTCGGGGCCGATCAGCGGGGTCAGCAATCGCACGATCCGCTGGTCGAGGGCGAGGTCGTGGAAGGCCTGGTGGCGGCTGGTGAGGCCCAGCAGGTGCACGATGTCGGTGTCGCCGCCCTGCCTGGTCTGCTCGGCGACGATGTCGGAATCCGCGGCGGCCTGGCGCAGCGCCTCGACTTCGCTGGGTGAGAAAACCCCGTCGATCGTCAGGAATCCATCACTCCAGTAGCGTGCGATCTGCTCGGCCGACAGCCCCTCTGCGTACCCGTCGGCGTGGGTCCTGCGCTGGTCGCTGATCGCCGCTGCCGTGGTCATCGCTGGCTCCGATGGCCGTGATGCTACCCCGCCCGGACCTCGTTCGCCAGAGACACGACAGTGGTTTTGTAGCACGAAACGCTTACAAGCACACATGCCCATACGCTCAGGCATACCCCTGGCCCCACTGCCCAAGGTCGCATTCGCCGGTCACTACGACTCGGCGCAGCCGACGTGCGAGATGCAGGTGCCGTTCCACACCCACGCCACCAGCGAACTGGTGGTGGTCACCGGCGGATCATGCCACATCGACGTGGGCGACCGCGCCCTGATGGGCCATCTCGGGACGGTCTTCGTGCTGCCCCAGGGCGTGCCCCACAACCAGATCGCGCATGGCGCCGCCAAGACCACGTATGTCGTCTACCAGACCACCGCCCTGTCGTTCCCGGACGATGCGCGCGCCATCGACCTCAGCGCCGGCGATCCCGCGCTGGGCTGGATCGAAGACATCTGGCGCCTGGCCAATGCCGCCACCGGGGCCCCCGACGCGCTGCTCGGGGCGTTGCTGCTGGCCTTCCTCGAGCGGTTGAAATCGGTCGAGCACCGCAGCATCGCCGCCCGCGCCCTGCCCGGGCCACTGGCCAAGGCGGTGCGCTTTCTCGAGGACAATCTGATGGAATCGCTGGAGGTGGCGCGGATCGCGGCTGCGGGCGGCGTCAGCCCCAGCCATCTCACCACCCTCTTTCGTACCCATTACGGCTGCGGTCCGCTGAAATTCCAGCAGCGGCTCCGCCTTGCCCTGGCCGGCAAGCTGCTGCGCAATTCCTACCTGTCGGTGTCCGAGGTCGCCGCCGCCTGCGGCTATCAGGACGCCAATTACTTCAGCCGCCTGTTCCGCGCCCATTTCGCCGAGACTCCCCTGCATTGGCGGCGCGGCCTCCTCCAGGACGGG
>JACDEN010000106.1 GCA_013816415.1 Planctomycetota bacterium | reverse complement strand
CCACTGCACCACCGGAAAATCCCGGCGCGGCGCGATCACCAGCTGGTGCACCGTCACCGCGATGCGCAGGCGCGCCACCACGCGGTCGCCGACCGAGACGGTGGCGACGATGCGCCGTACGCCCGGCCTGGCGTCGCGCGGGATCTGGACATTGCACCAGAACGCATGGGTCTCGAGGCCGCCGAGCGCGATCTCGGATCCGTCGAACAGCGGATCCGGCGCCCATCCGGGCAGGTCATCGGCGCCTTCGATCTCGGCGGCGGGCACGTTGGTGTTGAGGTGGGGGATCGGCACGTATCCGACCCGGCGGATGCGCGTGGCCAGCCCCGCGGGCGCCGCCAACGCGAGCGCGGCCACCTGGTGCTCGAGCGTCGGATTGCGCACCGCGATCTGGAACGAGATGCGTTCACCGCGCGCGGCCTCGAGCGCCAAGCCGACCGGCTTCTTCGCCCTGGTCCGGGGAAATATGCGCTCGAGCGTGGTCGTCGCCCACGCCGTGATGGTCATGCGTGCGATGCGTGCCATGCAGCTCCTCGATGGTCTCGACGCTTCAGGCGGCGCGCGGCCCCAGGAACGGGATCATCTTCCTGATCAGGGCGGCGTAATCCTCATAGCGCGATGGCTTGTTCCAGCAGGCGTATCCGAGTTCCTGGCAGCGCGCGAGGTCCTTCGGCGATTCCGACGTGCTGAGAACGAAGGTGGGGATGCGGCTGAGCGCGTCGTTGCCGCGCAGGAAGGTCAGGACATCCCACCCGGTGACCCGCGGCATGTTGAGGTCGACCAGGATCAGGTTCGGAAGCGGCTGATCACTGGCCTTGGCCATCGCGCCGAGCTGAGCGATGGCGACGCCCCCATCGTGCGCCTTGCGCAGGTTCGCCTTCACCCCGGCGTCTTCGAGGGCGAGATGCACGAGCGCGATATCGCCGGGATTGTCATCGACCATGAAGATGGAGGGGGTGGCGTCCACGACCCCCGCGTCTTAGTGGCTGAAAATCGGAACGGAAGGTGGAACACCAGCTGGATAGAGAGGTTCCGGAGTCAGGGGCGTTTGAAATGGTGGCGTGCCCCAGCCGGCATTCCGTCCGCACTCGGCCCACAGAGGCTGCCCGGCGGCAGGATCGTTGGCGAGGTCATCCTTGCGATCCCGAGTCCGATGCGAACATCCGCAGCGAACCGGAGACCGCCATGAACCGCATCCTCGCCATCGCCGCCATCTGCTGCCTGTCCCTCGGCGGAGCGCTCCATGCGGCCGACGCGGTGCCTGCTCCCGCGGCGCCCGCGCCCGCGCCGATCGGCGGCAATGCCGAGCCCGCGGTGAACCAGGGCTTCCTCGAGAAGGCGGTCGCTGCCGCTGGTGTGCTCGCCGAGGCCTGCAAGGCGACCGGAGCCACCGCGAAACTCGGTGGTCTCGTCGGCTCCAGCACCCCGAAGACCGATGACCGCGCCCAGGCCGCGCTCGGACTGAAGTCCGATCTGCAGTCCATGCACGATGGCAAGAAGGTCGCTGGAGACGGCGCGTTCGCGAAGCTCGTGCTGCAGGGCAAGGATGCGATCTCCACCCGCTTCAAGGGCGTCGCCGGCGCGGATACGATGCAGTCGGCGTTCTCCGACGGCGGCATCGGCAAGGCATTGGTCGATGCCACCCCGGTCGACAAGGTGCCGGGCTACCAGAAGAGCCTCGACGCGCTGCAATCCCTGGCGAAGTGACCGGCCGCGGTCAGATCCGGGCGGCCAGTTTCCGCCGATACTGCATCGGGCTGAGTCCATACCGTCGACGGAACTGCCGCGAGAAATAGAAGGGGTCGGCGAAGCCGACACTGACGGACACCTGCGCCACGCTGAGATTGCGGTCGCGCAGCAGGTGGAGCGCGTGCTGAAGGCGCAGGTGCAGCACGTACTCGATCGGCGACGCCTGCAGATGGGTGCGGAATTCGGCGCTGAACCGCGAGATCGACAGCAGGCTGCGGTGCGCGAGATCCGCGAGTGTGATCGGCTCGGCGAGATGATCTTCGATATGTCTGACCGCTGCCAGCAGCCGCTTGGGCATGCGGACCGGTTCGGTGTCGTGATGGATCTCGCGATCGATGCAGCGGATCCAGATGCGCGTCAACGACTCGACGATCTCGGGGTCGGGCACGCCGTAGGTCGTCAGCTCGGAGTGGATGCTCTCGAGGTGGCGATCGACCGCGTGCGAATCGCGCAACAGGAGCGGCGTGTTGAGCGGGATGCGCGAGTGCGCGAGCACCCGGGGGATGGACTCCCCCGAGCAATGCATCCAGGAATGGGTCCAGGATTTCTGGACATTGCCGAAGGTGTGGCGGTTGCCGGGGCTCCACAGGAAGAACGTGTGCGCCGGAAAGGGCCGCAACTCGCCGTCATGGTGGACGTGCACGGGTGTGTGAAAATACATCAGCAGGTAATCATCCGTGCCGCTCTTGCGATCCACCATCGATGGCTTCATGGCGTCGTACATTCCAAGACCATTGATGATGATGTTCTTGGAGAATGCGCCTGTGCCATTCCTGAGCCACAGGATGCGCTGGTCCATGCAGGAACATAATCCAGGTACGCGAAGCTGCCATCCATTTACTGCGCGAGGACCGCGTTCTCATGGCGGGAACCACCCAGGAGTCATTCATGCCGACCACCGAGATCGCCTCACCGCGGGCCGCCGAATCCAAAGCAGCGCTGTCGCAGCGCCGCCATCGGCTGGCGGTCGGCTGGGCGGTGGTTCAGGATCTGCACGATTGCGGCGAGGCGATGGGGATCTGGAAGGCGGATTTCACCGCGACCATCGGCACCGGTCTGTCGCCCTGGCAGCCGATCCCGCGGCTCGAACATCTGCAGCGCCTGCTGTCGGAGCAGCCGTGGTACGGTCGGCAGCTGCATGCGATCAACGAGCACGCCTGGTGGTATCGCCTGCTGTTCACCCTCCCGGCCGGCTTCGGCCCATCGCTGCGGCTGCGCTTCGACGGCGTCGATCAATACGCCACGGTCTGGCTCAATGGCGTCGAACTCGGCCGCCATGAAGGCTATGCCGATGGCTTCTCGTTCGCGATCGACGACACCGTCCGTCGCGACGCCGAGAACGTCCTGGTGGTGCGGGTGGACGCGCCGTGGGACCGCGAGGTCGATCCCGCTGAGCCGATGAATCGCGTCGGCGCGATCATCCGCAATCAGATCAAGGGCACCTACGAGCACGCCGACACCTTCGTCCAACGCGACGTCAACCCGATCGGCATCCATGCCCCGGTCTGGCTCGATTGCCATCAGGGCGTCTCGACCTGCAGCGGACCTCGCCTGCAGGCGTCGACGCCAGCACCGGGAATGCCCGCGCGCGTGACCGCGCGCTGGGACGTGGATGCAGTCGAAGCCGTCGCCGGCGCCGTCATCGCGATGGACATCATCGACCTCGAAACGGGTCGCCGGGTGGATGCCAGCGAGATGCCGGTACGGATCCCCGCAGGCGCATCGACGATCGTCGTGGGCGGCGCGATTCCCGCGCCGAAACGCTGGAGCACCTGGGATCGCGGGACCCCGTCGCTGTACCGCGCACGACTGACCCTGCGCGTCGCCGGAGAGGACTGGCTGGTCGAGGAGCGGACCTTCGGCATCCGCGATGTCGAACTGGTCCGCGACGAGCGGCGCACCGAGCTGGTGATGGACGGGCAGCGCGTGTTCCTGCGCGCGACCACGTATTTTCCCGACATCTACGTATCGGCGATGGACCGCGGCCGCTGGCGGCGCGATCTCGAGGCGATGGTCGCCTACGGCTTCAACGCGGTGCGCGTGCATGTGCACCAGCAACCCGACGGATTCTACGACGAATGCGACCGGCTCGGCCTGCTGGTGCTGCAGGATTCCGACCTCAACTGGCGCTTTCCCGCCGACGATCCCGCCTTCGTCGCGCGGGCCGAGACGCTGTTCGGACGCATGATCCGCAGGCTCGGCAACCACCCGTCGATCTTCGCCTGGGTCTGCATGAACGAGACGCTGCGCACCGAGCCCTACCTGGCCCTCGGCCGCCGACTCGCGGCGCTCGCGCGCGCCGAGGACCCGACGCGCAGCACGATCGTGAATTCCTGGCAGCCCGAGGACCCGGCGAGCGGGGATTCCCACCGCTACGCCGGCGCGCTCGACGGCGGTCGCTACACCGACATGGCTGACCGCACCTACAAGCTGCTGAGCGAATTCGGCGTTGACGCGCCCGCGACGCCGTCGGCGCTGCGGGCCGCGCCGGGCATCGCTGAGCGCGTGGAATCGCTCGCGCCGCACATCGCCGGGCTACACGACTACCAATACCGGCTGATCAAATTCCACATCGAGCGCCTGCGCATCGCCAAATGGAATCCGTGCGGCGGCTATTTCCACTTCATGTGGATCGATCTCTGCCCGCAGAGCTTCTACGGCGTCTACGACCACTGGGGCCGGCCGAAGGCCGAAGGCCTCGGCGGCGGCCTGCGCGCCTTCGACGAGGGCAACCGCCCGATCGCGGTGGTGCTCGAGCATCTCGACCGCCCGAAGGCGCTGTGGGTGGTCAACGACCTCGCGCGCGATCTCGGCACCTGTCGCGTGGAGTGGACCGCCACCACCGGAGATGGTGAGGTGGTCGCCGAGGGGGCGCGCGACCTCGACGTCGCCGCCGATGCCTGCATCCGGGTGTGCGATCTGGAATTCACGGTCGATCCGGAACAGACGTATGGCGTGGTCCTGCAGCTGCGCGACGCGCACGGCGCGGTGATCGCGAAGAACTCCTACGTCGATGCCTTCACCATCCCGGAACGGCTGCCGGGATATCCCGCCCGGATGGATCACGAGCTGGGCATGCGTCTGTGGAACGCGTGACCGGTGGCTGAGAGCCGGTCCGCCTGCGCACTGGCCTCCGGCCGCGCAGATGCTTTGGAGTCGCCGTCAGTGATGTGCGAGGCACGCGCGCAGCACGCCGCATGCGAGGACGACCGCCAACCAGAGGACCCAGCCAGGTATCCCTGATCCGGAATCGTCGCTCCCGCGTTCCCTGCGTGCCGCACGTTTCTGTGGGCGCGCCGCCGCCGCGGTTTCGGGAGGCGCCGCGTCGAGGTGCGCGATCGGCTGACCACCGATGACCGACAGCAGCGGCGTCCCGTTGCGGACGATCCAACCCTTGCGCGCGACGTATTCCGCGGCCTGACGCTCGGTCTCGGCGTAATCGCCGTCGTCGATCCGCCGGCTCGCACGTGCGAGAGCGACCGCATCGCTAGAGACCGTTTCCGAGACGATCGGCCAGAAGGCATGCCAGGCCCCGCGCGCCTTCGGTCCCTGGGTCAGATCGTTCTGCTTGGGACCGTCCTCTCCGAAATACGTGTTCACGGCGCTCAGGCGCGAACCGCGCTGCAGACGGTGGCGCGACCGCAGCATCGCGCCGATCTTGGAGGGATAGCCGACCAGGGCGACGCAGTCGAGCTCATCGGTACGGACGGCGATCACCAATGGGTCCAACCGCACCACCAGCGCCGGTTGCAGATCGCCGCATGCGGCATGCGTGCGCAGCCGCGCGATCCACTCAGACGGCGGAAGCGACGTGCCCAGGATCTTCGCCGGCCGCCCGGTGAGCTGCTTCCCGCGGTACAGTTCCGGCTGCAATTCGCGCAGCAGCTCTTCGTTGACCGGGATGAGCCCCGGCCGCGAGGCTGAGCTGTCGGGAAATTCCCCGTCAGCGACCAGGGATGCCCGCTCCGGATCGAGGATCTCGAGCCTCGCGCCTTTCGAGATCGCCAGCGCCAGCATCTGCTCCGCGCCCATCAGGTCGGCGAAATCGCGTTCCGCCTCGGTGAGCGCCAGCACCTGGGCGAAGCGCACGGAGGTGTCCAAGGCCAGTTCGGAGGGAGCGATGGCCTCGCTGATCATCGCCGCAACCAGCGTCGAATCCTGCGCGAACGGCTCTGCGCCGCCGGATCCGGGGACCACTGCGCCGATCTCACGGCACTCGCTGCGCAGCGACACCAGCAGACGCAGCGGCCAGCCCCAGGTGCGGTCCGTCGGATCGAATTCGAGCGTCCATTCCCACGGCAGGCAGAGGATCAGCTCCTTTTCCATTCCGCTGCCGCCCTCCCGCCCGCACGTGACGAGGGTCGCGTAGCGACGCTCGGCGTTCGGGGCATATGCGGCGACATCGACGTCCTGGCAGCGTCGCCGCCAGGTGGGAGCGCCGAGGCTGGCGGTGGGGTCCGTGGTGGAGGTCATGGCGGCATCCGTGATTCGGGTTCGGCGGTTCGAGCTGGTTCCGGACGCGGCACGGCCGGCGGCATCTCAGGCACCGCTGGAGCGGATCGCGCGTCATGCGCGGCCTCGAGGCTGCGTGCGTGCTCTGCGATCGCGGGCCGCGGATCCTTCATGGCGTGGACGATGCGCGCCCGCGCGTGATCCGCCGTCAGGACATCGAGGCGGTCGAGGCACAGCATCACCAACCCCTCCGGAAGCGAGCGGTCGGAGAGGAGCTTGTCGGCGATGCTCCAGGCGTTCTCGTTGGAGCGGTTGCTGCGTGGATTGATCACCGAGGCGAGGCGGAGACGGATGCGCTCCGGATGATGCGCCTCCCAATCCTTTTTCAGGCTCGCGGCGATCGCCTGAGCGTAGAATACCTCCACGCGGGGCAATTCCTGGCCGACCCTGACGCGCATGGGTGCCTGCTGATGCGTCCGCGGCGGCGCATTCCGCGCGCTGTCAGCCACCACGGCCGTCAGCCAGATCAGCGCTGATGCGGCAGCGACGATGCCGAGCGCATACAGCATGACGCGGAACCGCACGTGCCATTGCTGCCGCCACGCGGCGACCGTTCCGTGATGCACGGCGATCAGCGCCGGCACCAACGCCAGATCGCCGAGCCCCGACCACCAGCCCGGCAAGGAGGCGGCGATCCAGATGACCACCAGCGTGCCAGCCGCGAGCAGACCAAAAATCGCCAATGGCCTCGGCTCGAGCGGCGTCTCGGCTGCGGTCAGCACCCGCGCCCATCCCCGCGGGCGCGACGACGCGAACATGGCCATGAGCAGGAATGCGGCCGTCGCCAGCAAGGCCCCGCCGAAGGGAGCGCTCGGCGCGGCCGCGAGCTGGGGCCAACGCGCCACCAGATGCGTGATCGCCAACGCCGCGCCCGCCGCCACCAGCAGCAGCCGCAGATCGGCCTGCGTCCGTGCATGCACGAGAAGATGCGTGATCAGGAGGCGGCGCAGCGAGGGAACCAGGCGGGTGATCGCATAGATGACGATCGCCGCTCCGGCGACGCCGAGGTTCCATGGCGAGGTGAACGCGATCAGCGCGCCGATGCCGGTCAACCCGGTCAACCAGCCGGCGGGATGCGCGCCGATCGAGGTGGTCAGGCCGATACTGCCGCCGCGCATCACGCGCAGGATCCAGACCCCGAGCATGACGATCACGAAAGGACTGTGACCCATCGCGAGCATGCCGATCGAGGCCGCGACCACGAGCGCGATGACCGCGGCGATGCCGATCACGGCGCCGGTTCCCCGCTTGTGGAGATCAGCCCAGGCCTCGGGGTTCTCCGTCTGCAGGTGGGTCATCACCGCGCTGTGCGGCATGCGACCCAGATGCAGCAGGATCCGCTGCCGATCCCGGCCGCTGAACTGCGGGCGCAATCCGGCGAGGATGCGCCGGAGCGGGGTGCGCAGATCGCCTGGAAGCTGTTCGATCTCCAAGGACAGGAGGAGTCGACGCTGCAGCTCGCCGAACTCCTGCGGATACCACGCCTCTTCAAGCAGATCGGTCGCGTGCGCAGAGAGCGTACCCGCCAGCGCGCGATCCTCGATCGCCACCGCGATCGCGAGGTGCAGGCTCGGCAATCCCGATTCCTCGTCCGCGCGCGGGCGCCCGAGCCGGCGGGCCCAGGCCTGCGCGAGGGGGATGGCGGTCTTGGCGGCGGCGATCGCGCGCAATTCGGCGGCGCGCGCCTCCATGAAT
>JACDEN010000105.1 GCA_013816415.1 Planctomycetota bacterium | reverse complement strand
CCATCATCCTGGACGATCGGACCTTCGCGTTTTCGCGAGGGTCGGTCGTCTGTGTTCCGCCGGGACTGCATTATGCGGAACGGTCGCGCCACGGCTTCATCAGCCTCTACATCGCGATCGACGGACTCGGCCTCACCACCCTCGAGCACGTCCATCTCGGAGACGACCCGCGCTTCGCGCTCGCCGCGCGGCTGGTGCTCGAGGAATGGCGTCGGAAGGATCGCATCTGGCCCGATGCCGGCATGGAAGCCCTGTCGGTGCTGGTCCGGTGCCTGCGCCGCCACCGCGAGGCGCCGAGCCATGGTCCGCTGGTGAGCGCAGCGCTGGAACTCGTCGACATGCATGCCGGCGATCCGGGCTTCACCATCCCGCGCGCCGCCGCGAGGCTCAAGACCACCGTGCGCCGGATGCGGCGGGCGTTCTCCGCTGAGCTGAAGATGTCTCCGCTCCAGTACCTGACCGCACGTCGCGTCGATGACGCCAAGCGTCTGTTCGCATGCGGCGGCTTCTCGGTGTCCGACGTCGCCGCGCGGGTGGGCTTCACGGACGCGTACTACTTCTCCCGCACCTTCCGCAGGATCACCGGCGTCAGTCCGCTCGCTTATCGCCGGGCCCGCACCCGCGGGTAGCTGTCGGACCGGAGCGGTCCCAGGGCTGATGCGATGGCGCCGGCATCCGCAGGATCCAGCGGCGGATGCAGGCAAATGAACGGGCAGCTCCGCGGATCGGCCTGCTGCTGCACCCAGGACGCGAAGGCCTCCGCCAGCTTCTGCTTCGGGATGCCGAGGTAGCTCGGCAGCGCATGGCCCTTGGTCTCGCCGCGATAGCTGTCGCGCAGGTAATCGATGAAATCCGCACGATAGGCGCGGTCGGAGCCTTCCATGCAGAACTGAACGAACGCCCCGGCGGCCGCATAGTTGGAGAGTGGATCGGAGGCGGCTTGCCACGCGGCGCCGGATTCGAGCAACAGGAGGCGCTCGAGCGGCAGCTGGGTCTTCTCCCGCATCTGCCGGAAGTAATGCTGGATGTGCTGGTTCTTCTCGGGATGCCCCAGCACCATGGCCCCGTGCTCGAACGCTGGACACTGCGTGTAGACCGCGATGCCTTCGACCAGCCACGACGGCGCGCGATCCGTGCCGGTGAACACCTGCAGCACCTGGTGGGTGAACTCGTGGTACATCGCCTCCTCGGATCCGACGTAGAAGTACGACGCCGACTGCTTCGCGCTGCCGACGAACATGCCGTCCGACCAGCCGGCCGGCACCGGAAGCGCCTTCTGGTAATCCTCCTTGGTGCGCTCGAGGTTGACCACCAGGTACGGATGATCGGCCATGCCGAAGATCAGTTTCAGATCCGCGTTTTTTCCCGTCGATGAGAAGAACAGCGCGTACGAGGCGAAGATCTGCTCGTAGAACTGCTCGAGGCGGTCGGCGCAGCGGACCAGGTCCTTCAGCTGCGCGTTGCCGTGGATCTCCAGGTGCTCGGTGAGCAGCGTCCACGGCTTCGCGAGATCGGCATGGTCACGGTCGGCGGCCTCGAGCGTGGTCCACTGCTTGCGCTCGAGATCGTAGTAATCGCCCTTGGCGTAGCGCTCGCGGTTCTTCTCGAGGATCCAGCCGAATTCGTGATCCCACGCCAGACCCTGCTTGGCGATGGCCAGGCTGCGCGGGCCGTACCAGGCGTCGTGGTATCTGGTCAGACCCATGTTGGTATGCACCACCGGATCGTCGGGGTAGAAGGTCAGATACTGGCGCATCAGCCGCCCGGCGACGTCGGCGATGCCGAGGTTGATCGCATCCTGGGTGCGCTTGCGCGTGGACTGCAGCAGCGAGTCGCGTTTCGACTTCAGGAGCTGGTCCCAGGCCGATTGCGCCGGCGCGGGCGCCTTCTCGGGCTCGGCCGGCAGCGCGTCCACGCGCGCACGCAAAGGCGCCGCCAGACCCGCATCGAGCAGTTCGAGTCCATCGACCAGATGGGTCAGCGGCTCGCTCTGGTTGCGCACCCGGCTCTTCTCCGCCGCCGCGAGCAGCTGCTCGATCGTCGCCGCAGCCTGCTTGGCGCGGGCGGCGCGATCGGCGTCCATGCCCGATTGCATCGCCTGGCGCTGCTTGCGCAGCTGGGCGCGGCTGGCGTTGAACCCGTCGTCGGCGCCGCACAGGGTCGACGCCACCGCAGCGAGTGCGATCACGGCTAAGCCGCGCACGATCGATGAGCGGACGACGACAGCGAGGTGGATGAGGATGAGGATGGGGAGGCGCATCACGGGGTTCAGGGTCTTATATCCGGTCGATATCGGTGCGTTGCCGGGAGTTTTCCGACCAGTGACCGCGTGCCGGGCGTTGAGCGGTATCCCGCTGATCCCATGGCCGTGTGTCCCTGGCTGTGAGGCGGGCGGCGATCCCTGCAGGTGCGGGAGTCCAATCCTGGCGATCCGCGGCCGTCCCGGCAATATCGGCTCGATGCCGCCGATATCGGAATCATGATATTATCATCGATGACGGATGCCTCCCGATGTGACCTGCTGACGCGGACGGCTGCGCTCGCTGGAGACCAACGGACGACGCGGCGCTTTCTTAGTCGGATTCGCGCATCCGGATCGCCAGTCGTCTAAGCGGGGCGGCTGCGTGGCGCCCATCCAGAGGAGGAATCCCGCCGGAGGTCCTGCAGTTTCAGGAAATCCAGGGAATCGTCGTGTTCTGGACCAGCAATGCCCGCTCGGTGCGTCGCGGCGGGTTGCCTGGACCGTACGACCGGGTCCTGCGATGGTGCATGCTCCCTTCATCGAGCCCTCTGGAATGCTAGTCCGAGCTTCCCCCACAATCTACCTAACTCCTTGTGAAATCTCAACCGCGTACCCATGTACTGGGTACATTTTACAATGAACTTGACTCCGTCTCTGATTTCTTGAAAAGCTCAGTTTTACCGACGAAATGCGCAAATCCATAGATGTACCCATGTGCGTTTTCGAAAGCCTCTGCTTTTACCGCATCTCCGTGACCTGATGGGGGGAAGCTCGGGCTAGTCGTGCCCATATGCCCTAAAGGACTAGCTTCGCGTCGCAAGGCGCCCGACGAGCGCGAAGCCTACCCGGAGGGGTACGACGCGTGCTCGTGCACGCTAGGAGGAGGCAACGCAGCAGATGGGCGCGAATAGCGGTTTTAGGACCAATCGAAGCCGACGGCGTCGAGGAAGGCGCGCGCCATCACCATGTGGCCGGCATGGTTCGGGTGGACGCGGTCCCAGGCGAGGCTCGAGGAGTGCATGTGGGCGAGGACGCGGTCGAACGCGGCCTGCACGTCCACGAAGCGGGTGCCGTGCTTCTTGGCGATGGCGGCCACCGCCGCGCCGTAACGGTCCATCGTCGCGCGCATGGCGTCGGACGTGACCGATTCGATGTGGAACGGAGTCATCAGCACCAGGCCCTTGACCTGCGGCTTCGTCGAGGCGACCAGCTCGTCGAGCGTGCGCTGGTACTCGTCGAGGCCGACGTGGATTTCTGTACGCAGCGGCGAATCGTATTGGCGCCACACGTCGTTGATGCCGATCATCACCGACAGCCAGTCGGGCTTGAGGTCGACGACATCGGTCTGCCAGCGCGCCTTCAGGTCGCGCACGGTGTTGCCGCTGGTGCCCATGTTGACCACGCGGATGCGATGCGCGGGATAGGTGGCTGCGAGCAGGCCGTCGACGAAGCCGACATAGCCCTTGCCGATGGCACCGAAAAGGCCTTCGCCGATCGGTCGCGCGCGTTCCGCGTCGGTGATGGAATCGCCGATCATGACCAACTTGCTGCCCGGAGCGATGTGCATGGGCGGGAGTGTGCGCTCGTCGGCGGCTCCGCAAGCGGGTCGCCCGGTGCTTCATCGGAATGAGACTGTGATGTATTTTCCGGTCATGTAGACCATCTGGTTCGCTTCGACCACCTTCATCGACAGCTTGGTGTTTCCAGGAGCCTTGCCTGAAAGCATCCGATACATCTGCGCGCTCTGCTTGAACAGCTCACGGCTCGCCAGGCACTGCCGGTTGCGCTCCTCGGTCGGAGGCATCTCGATGGCGGGCGCGAAAATGGCGAGCGCCCGCGCGAACTGGTCGTCGGCCGACGTCTCGTCAGCGCTGCCGGGGACGGCTGCCGTATCATCCGCAGGAGCGACCTGTTTGCGGCTCTCCAGTTCGCTGGCGCGCGCCTCGTCGCCGTCGTGCTTCGCCGCGGCGACGCGCTCGGCCAGCGTCCGATCCGAGGCCCCCGTGCGGCGGAGTGCGGCCTCCCTGGCGAAGGTCAGGAGCGCCTCCCACTTCTGGTCGTAGTACAACCTCGCCATCTGCCCCTGGTCGGTGTCGGCATAGCTTTTCGAGATCGTCGTCATGAACGAGGCGGCGGCACTGCGGTTTCCCTGCTTGAGGTGGAAGATCATGCCCGCGTACAGTCCGGCAGCCTTGTCCTCGCGCACACAGGTCACGAGATCGGGCTCGAGGTCGCGCGCGCGGTCGAGAGAATCGGTGACCTGCGCGTCGAGCCGGTTGCGGTATGCGAATTTCGCGACTTCGTACCAGGCGAGGGCGTCGGTTGCGCGTTCGCTGTTGGTCAGCGCCCGCACCTGCTGATCGATCTCCGATCGCTTCTGTGCGGCGATCGTCGCAAGGTCGGCCTTCACGATGGCACCATTGGCTCCGGTGATCGTCCCTTCGATGAAGGATTTTCCCGCCTGCAGGAGGACTCTGGCGGCGGCACCTCCCTGCCTATGTGCATCCAGCCACGCGACGGGATCCGCGGCGGCTGCAGCCGCCGATGCGTCGTCATCCGTCAGCGGGACCGCCAGCATCGGCTTTCCCCGGGCATCGTGCACCACCACCAGGAGCGGGTCGGTATCGTGGTTGCGCATCCATTCATCGCGATCATCGAGCCGCTTGAACAGCTGCTCGAATTCACTCGCGCCGCTCGCGATCTCGCGTGTCCGCGCGATCGTCTCCGGCGTCGCCGTCAGCTGGACGATGCGATCGGAGGTGCGCAACGCCGTGCTCCAATCGAAGCGGCGGTACGCGGCTTCGGCCTGTGCGAGCAGCTGCACGGCCTGCGTCTGATCGGCCATGGCCGGTGTGCGCGGCGCCGCCGGAGGTGTCGGTATCACCGAGCCTGCCGGGGCGCGCGGCGTGGTCGCGACCGCTCCAGGAAGCATGTCCGCGTGGTGACCGGTGCCCGGAGCATTTCCGGTCTCGACCGTCTGCGGGGCACCCGGTTCCATTCCCGGCTCCGACGGCGCCGCCGCCAGTCCGAACAGCGACCGGGTGCGGTCTCCTCCGAAGGCGACGACCCCGATCAGCGCGGCGAGAACGACGAACAGGAGGAGGTAGCCTCTGCCGCGCGGGCGCGTCGGCGCCGACCGCGCCGGTGATGCAGGATCGACCATGGCCAAGCTCCTCGCTCAGGATTGCGAAACGAAAGAGTCAGCGACCCGCGTCCGCTGTCGTCGACGCAGAACCCAGCACCCAGCACTCAGCACTCAGCACTCAGCACCCAGCACGCTCCCTAGAAGGCCGTCTGGTTCTTGTGCGCGCCGAACTTCATCTGATTGGCCTTGATCATCTTGGCTTGCAGATTGGTGTCGGTCGGACTCTTCTCGACCAGCTTGCGGTACATCGCGCCGGCCTTCTCGAGGAACTTCGCGGCCTGCTGATAGACCGCGTTGCGGCCAGCGACCGGTCCCATGTCGTTGGCCTTGGCGTACAGCGCGTAGCCGTCGTTGTAGGCCTTCTCGGCGGCCTGCTCGTCGGCGCTGCCGGTGAGCACGACCTCCTCCTCGGCGGGCTCCTCGACCGGCTTCTCCTGCTCGATCGCCTTCAGCTTCTCTTCGTCGCCCGCCTGCTTGGCCTTTTCCTTGCGCGCGAGCAGGCGCTTCTGCGCCTCGTCCTTGCGCCGCTGGTCCTCCTGCATGGCGATCGCGGTCAGCTCCTGGGTCTTGCCCTCGTAGAACAGCTTCGCCTGCTTGCCCTGATCGGTATCGGCGAACTTGCGCTTGATGATCGACATGTACGCATCGGCCTGCTTCTGGTTGTTGTTCTGCAGGTGGAAGACGAGGTTGGCGTAGAGCTTGGCCGCCTTGTCCTCGCGCACGGTCTTGACCAATTCGGGATCGAGGTCGAGCGCGCGATCGAGCATCTCGGTGACGTGGTCGTCGAGGCGGTTGCGATAGGCGAATTTCGCGCCGTCGTACCAGGCGAGCGCGTCGTTGGCGCGCGCGCTGTTGCGCAGGGCGGCGACCTTCTGCTGGAAATCAGAGGTGTTCGCCGCGACGACCGCCTTCTGGTCGACCAGCTCGACATCACCGATGGTGTCGGGGAGCTGGCCGAGGATGAAGTCCTTCCTGCCCTTGATCAGCGCCCAGATCTTGGAGCCGGCCTGGTTCTTGGTCTTGATGTAGCCGACGGGATCCTGATCGACCACCTGCGGGTCCTTGCTGTCGTCCATCACCGGGACCGCGTACATCGCGGACTTGCCGTCGCCGATCTGGACCAGGCTGGGGTCGGTGTCGTAGTTGCGCTTGAGCTCGTCGCGATCGTCGAGGTGCTTGAACAGGTTCTCGACCTCGACGGCGCCGCTGGCGATGTCGCGCGCGCGCGACGGTCTCCTTCTTCGCCTCCATCGCGGCGACGCTGTTGGCGAAGGTGCGGGCGTCCGTCCACTTGAACGCCTTGTAGGCGGCTTCGGCGTCGGCGAGCAGCTTGTCGGCCTTGGCCTGGTCCTTGAACGCGATCTTGGCCGGCTGGGCCACCGGCTTGGTCTCGGTGATCACCGGCTTGGTCTCGCGCTTCGCGGTCGCGACGTTCGACGGCGGCATGTCGCCCTGATGATCGACCTTGTCGGCGTCCGTGCCCTGGACCGCGACCGGCGCGGTCGGCTCGGCGCCCTCGTCGCCCGGCTTGCCGGCGATGCCGAGCATCGCGCGGACCTTGTCCCCCGCGAACACGAAGGTCCCCACCAGGGCTGCGACCAGCACCAGGACGAACAGGTAGCCTCCGCCTCCTCCGTTGCGGCGTCGTGGAGGGGTCGGGCTGGGGCTGCTGGGGCGGGCCATGCGGCGCTCCGTGGGTGGCTGAGGACTGGCAACGACTGAGGATGAACGTGTCGCGGGGCCGACGGTTCACTGGCGGTCGTGCGCTACGTGCCGGTCGAATTGTAGCGGCGTATTCCCGCCCGCCACATGCACACCGCCAGCAGGAGGGCCACTGTCGCAACCAAGGGGGTGGCAAGGGGCAGCCACGGATCGGCGAGGGGGTTGCCGGTGAACAGGCTGGCGGGATAGAAGGCCACGAATGAGAACGGGATGAAACAGCTGATCAGCACGCGCAGCGCGGGGTGGTAGATGCTGGTCGGCCAGCGCCCGAGCTCCATCAGGTTGTAGACCGGCGGTACCATGCCGACGCGGTCCTCGAACCAGAAACCCGAGGCCGAGAACGCCATGAACACCGCGACCACCAGCACGAACGCCGAGGCCAGCAGCACGATCAGCATCAGGACGTGCAGGGGGTGGAAGCTGAAATGCGGCAGGTTCGGGATCGCCAGCGCCATCACCAGCACGCCGAGCACCACTCCCGACAGGTCCTCGATCGCCAAACGGTCGAAGCAGATCTGCAGGAAGGCCGGATACGGCCGCAGCAGCACGCGGTCGAGGTTGCCCTGGATGATGTAGGTGTTCGAGAGCTGGTAGAGGTTGCCGCACAGGCAGTGGAACAGCGCGATCGGCACCATGCTGAAGCCGAGGATGAAGGTGAGCTCGGCCTTTCCCCAATCGGCGATCTGCGACGACTTCGAGACGTAGACCTGCAGCATCGCGAACGCGACCAGGCCGCGCATCACCTCGTCGAGCCCCTGCATGAGGAGGTCGCCGCGATAGGCCAGCCGGCGTTTGAGCACCGTGATGAACAGCAGCCAGGCCAGTCGGGCGATGCGCATGGTGGAGTGGATGGGAG
>JACDEN010000632.1:1442-2745 GCA_013816415.1 Planctomycetota bacterium | reverse complement strand
GTCCGAGGTCGGGATCCACAGCGTGTAGGTCTCGGTGGTGCCGCGGATGTAGAAGTGGTCCTGATGCGGCTGCGTGGTCGCGGCGGCATTGCCGGGGAAGCTGATGCGGGCGATGTTCCGGCGGTGCGCGAACACCGGTCCGCCGAGGATCGCCGACAACGCAGCGATCAGCCCAGGCGTGGCTGACAGGCGGTTGAAGGAGTCGAGCCGGATGAGGTCGCGGTACAGCCGCATGTACGTCTGGTGGTCCGGGAAGGGCATGCCGGACCACACCCCCTGCGACCGGGGCGCATCCGGGTCGAGCCATCCATCGCGCGCGCACAATTCCAGGATGTCGGCGCGGACGGCGGTCAGGGCCGAGGGATCGACGAGGCCGCGCAGGAACAGGTACCCGCTGTCGGCCAGGCGCTGGGCCAGGGCGGCGGGCGTTTCGCCACGCGGATCACTTGGCGCGAAAGCGGCGTGGGGGACCAGCGCCTCGATCAGCGCGGAGCGATCTTTTGTCATTTCCGGCATATGGCCTCCAATGGCACGCATATTGAGCTTGTATTCCTGACCAGCCATGGACCTGGCGCTGTTTTTTTGTATTATCCGCCAATGGCCGTCGCCTCGCCCCCGCTGCTCGCGCGTCCGCCCCGGGTCCTCTTGGCCAACCACTACCCGTTCCGCCGCGACGAGACCGTCGGTCCGCATTGGAGCGAGAGCGATCTGTTCCTCGCCACCACGGAAGGCCGCGGGGCCGTCCGCGTCGGACCCCGGCGGTTCGAGCTGGCATCCGGCGATGTCCTCCATGTGCCGTGGGCGGCGGCGGTGGAATACCGCGCTGATCGGACGCATCCGTTCATCCTCATCGGCGTGCACCTCGAGTACCGGCCGTGGACGACGGACGAAGGACCGGCGCAGCTGCGCCACCATGCCCGGGGCGACCTCGATCGGAATCGGATGTGCGAGCCGCCCGTCCCGCAGCCTTGGGAGTCCGCATTCGTCCATCGCGCCGATCGCCGGTCGCGCCTGCTCGACACCGCCAAGGATCTGGCGACCGCGTTCGAGCGCCGCGTTGACCCCGATCGCGAAGCCCGACTGCGTGCCCTCGCCCTGATGTTCCTCATCGAGCTGCGCGCCGTGCGCGATGGGGCGCTGGCCACGGAATCGCACCCATCCGCCGGAGCGGTGCGCGAGATCGCCTCGTGGCTCGATCTCAGCCATGCCCGCCCGATAACCCGGGCCGAGATCGCGGCGCGCGCCGGCATGAGCGAGTCCGCGCTGGCCGCGGCGTTTTGCGCCGTCACCGGCAAGCCACCGG
>JACDEN010000632.1:0-1432 GCA_013816415.1 Planctomycetota bacterium | reverse complement strand
CATCGACATCCGCATGGGCCACGCGGCGCGCATGCTGCGCACCAGCTCGATGCGCGTCGGCGAGATCGCGGAACGCGTCGGCGTGCCGGATGTCTTCCATTTCTCGAAGCTGTTCAAGAAGCGCCTCGGGATGTCGCCGCTGCGCTACCGCAAACGCCAGCGGCTGTGATGCCGCGGCCAGCGCTCACGAGATCTTGCGCAGGCGCTCGCTCTTGCGGCGCCCGAGGTTCTTGGGCGCGCGGCGGCGCGACAGCTGATCGTCGAGCCCCTGGACGAATTCTGCGATGCGCGCGAACACCAGCTCGCTGCCCTCGCCCTGGACGATGCAGTGGCGGGCGAAGGCCATCGGTGCGTACGCTTTATCCTCGCCGCCGAGATGCTGGTGGATCCAGGCGCCGCTCGACGGATCGACGACCGGATCACGGTCGCCCTGGATGATCAGCGTCGGACAGGTGACCGCCTTGAGTTCGCCCTTGGCCGCCGACATCAGGCGCTCGAGCTCATGGAGCCCGTGGACGTAGTTGCGGTCGTAGTTCGTCTCGGGCCACTCGGGGTGGTTTCCGACGAAGTCGAGATGGGCGCGCTGATGGATGTGCAGGGTGTCGAGCAGCTTGTTCCAGCCGTCGACCACCGGCGCGAGGTGGCTGGCCTTGTCCATCAGCTTCACCGGTCCGTTGATGGCGAATGCGCCAGCCACCGGCGGATGCTTGCGCGCCGCCGAGACCAGCGCGAGCAGCCCTCCGGTCGAGAATCCTCCGACCACCACGTGCTCGCAGAGGTTGCGCATGATCGCGAAGCCGCGGTCGAAGGACTCGATCCAATCCTGCCACGACACCTCGTGCAGCTGGTCGGGGCCGGTGCCGTGGCCCTTGAGGCGCACGATGTACACGGGAAATCCCAGCTGATTCAGGTGCTCGCCGAGGCGACGCACCTCGCCGGGCGAGGCGAGATAGCCGTGCGACAGCACGATGCCCACGGGCTTCGGCCCGGTGAGCAGGTAGGGCTTGCCGTATCCCTCCGGCTTGCGGTGGGAGGTGTCGGCAGCCGCGGCGAATTCCCCGGTGTAGAGCGCGAGGTCCTCCTCCTGGAGGATTGAGGTCGCGCGCGCGCGCAGCTGCGCGAGCGGCAGGTTCACCAGCTGGCGGAGGTTCTTCACCACCTCGCGCAGCGGCTCGAGCTCGTTGGCGATGACCGCGACGGTGTTCTTCAGGCGGATGTCGTGGAAGGTGTGCGCCTTCTCGAGCGCTTGATGGTCGACGACGTAATGGCGGTCCTTGATCGCCAGCACCCCCTCCTCGATGGCGAGGTCGCGGATGTTATCGAGCAGCGGGTTCGGCTCGTCGGATATGATCGCCTGCAGCCGGCCGGCGAGGCTCTTGTGCCGGCGGCGGTTGCCCGACGCCTGCAGTTCGCGCGCCGCGAGGAAGATCGC
>JACDEN010000631.1 GCA_013816415.1 Planctomycetota bacterium | reverse complement strand
AAGGACGAGCCGCCCTCGCGACCTGGCGACTTGCCGCTTCTTCCCAGCTCGCGTCCTTCTCCATCGATGAAGACGACCGAGCCGTAGCTGAAGGCGACTTCCGGGTCCTCCATCGCACGCGCCAGCAGCCGCACGGCATCCGGCTCCAGCAGGTCGTCATCCGACAGCAGCAGGATCAGGTCGCCTTTCGCCTGGGACAGGCAGAAGTTCCAGTTGCCGGTCATGCCCAGGTCGGTGCCGTGGCGATGATACGCCAATCGCGCATCGCTGAATCCCTCGACCACCGACGCCGTATCGTCGCTCGAGCAGTTGTCCGAGACCAGGACCTCGATCCGCCGCTCCGTCTGGGCGAGCGCGGAGGCGATGCACGCCCCGAGATACGACGCACGGTTGCGCGTGGGGATCAGGATGGAAATCATCGGGCCACCGCGCGCACGCGCCGCAGCAGGGGCATTCCGAGAATGATGGCCAGGACCGCACCATCGAATACCAGCGGAAGTCCGAGCTGCCACCAGGGGCCTGACGGACCCTGGGTCTTCATCAGCATGCCTGCGGATATGCCGAGGATGAAAATCGCCAGCACGGGCGCGATCACCAATCTCAGATGCTTCATGAGCGGAATCCCCAGTCGTCGGAAGCCGCGGACGACCGCATACCAGTTGTTGGTGGTCAATTGCGCGATCATCGTTCCCAGGGCCACACCCAGCAATCCGAATGGACCGATCAGCGCCCACGTCAACGCCAGGTTCAAGAGGCCCGCGCCAAGCGCCCACAGCGCGAACGCCTCGTCCTCGGTTGCCCGCGAGGCGGTCGCCACGATCACGTGCTGCGCTTCGAGGAACAGCATGATGCAGAAGATGATGAGCAGCTGGTATCCGACGAAATGGCCGGGTCCCAGCCAGGCATCGAAGAATTCCCGCCCGCTGGTCAGCAGGAAGGCGGAACCGCAGGCCATGCACATCAGGCCGGCGCGCAGACTGCCGAAGACCAGGCGATGGATGGCCGGACGGTCCCCGGCGGCCCACAGCTGACTGATGAACACGCTCGACGCCCCTGCGAAGGACACGGCGATCGCGAAGACGTTGCTGATCACCTGATAGGCGGCCTGATAATCGGGAATGCTCGCCGGCCCGAGGTAGAGCGCGATGAAATACTGGTCGGTCTTCAGGATCAGGAAGGCGCCGAGGATGGTGACCCAGAGGCGCAGGGCTGGACGGAATATGCTGCGGAAGAGCGCGGATGACGGCGTGGCCCCCGCGGTCAGCAGATCGGGCGCGTGCCGGCGCAGAAGGGTGTACGCGAGCGCGCCGTTGATCGCCGGCCCGAGCAGCGTGATCAGACTGAGATGGAGCAGTCCACCCCCCGACCACAGCGCCGTGATCTGGGCGGCGAAGACCACGAGGGTCGACACGACGCTGGTCAATCCGCTCCAACCGGCCATGCCGATGCCGGATACCAGACATGAAAAGATATTGGTGCGGATCGAGAACGCGTTGGTCGCGCACACCACGAGCCAACTGGCGAGGATGGTGCCAGTGCCGGTGCCTTGCGAATCGATCGAGGAGATGGCGGCGGAGCCGAGCAGTCCGCCGATGAGGACCGTGGCCAATGCCAGCCATCGGAAGGTGGTGCGTCCCGTCGAGATGAGTCCGGCGATCTCCGCCCTCCCCTTCCCGGCGATGAGCGGATCGCCCGAAGACGCATCCGCCCGCGCCATGGCGATGCGGCGGATCAGGGTCGGACTGATCCCGAAATCGAAGAGCGCGAGCAGTCCGCTGACCTGGACCACGAGATACCACAGGCCCAGCTCGTCCTGCGACAGGCGATGGAACAGGATCGGGGTGAGGACGAGGCTGAAGACGATCCCCAGCAGCTTGCCGAGCCAATTCGCCGAAACCCCGCGCAGGATCTTGCCTTCGACGCCCTCCTGCGGCCTGGTCGGCTCCCGCAGCCCGTCGGCCTGTCCGATCATCGGAGGATTCACGGCTGCTCTGGGTGCGATCGGGCGAGACGCCTCAGCCCCAGGTCCAAGGTCACCTTGGGAGACCAGCCCGGAAGCGTCGCGCCCTGGCTCCAGGGAACCATCACCTCGCGCGCGCGGTAGGGCCTTCCGCCCCACGTGATGCGCAGGCTCTTTCCAGTCTCGGCAAGGAAGCGCGTGACCAGCTCCTTCAAAGGCACCGCCGCGCCCGACGAGATCATGTAGCTTTCCTCCTGCCCTGGTCCCACCGCGGCGTCCGCGCCCTCCGCGCCAGCGGACAGACGGCGGGCCGCGATCACGAAGGCGTCGACGACATCGTCGATGTGCACGAAGTCGACCAGCTGGTCGCCCGCAGACATCTCGATCGCCGAACCAGGGTCGGCGCGGCTCAGCATCCCGATCAGCTTCGGCCGCTCGTCGCCGGGTCCGTAGGTGTCATGGAGCTTGAGGGTGATCGCCGAGAACCGTTCGGCATTGACATAGAAGGTCAGGATATCGGCGAACGCCTCCTTGGTGGCGGCGTAGAGGCACACCGGGTCGTACTCGGCGCCCCCGAAATGCTGCCACGCCGTCGCGACATTCAGGATGCGGCGGCAGCGGTTCGCGCTCATCGCTTCGAGCAGCTGGCTTCCGAACAGCACATTGCTGGTGATCAGGCGGGTGACGTCCTCGGGGCGGTGCTGCGCGAGGAACAGGGACGCGATGTGCAGGACCACGTCGGGCTGCGCCGCCGCGACGCACGCGATCATGCCTGCGGTCGTCCCGTC
>JACDEN010000104.1 GCA_013816415.1 Planctomycetota bacterium | reverse complement strand
CGACGGGATCGTCGACGCGATGGTTGCCGCGTTCGGCCTGCGCCGCCGAGAACCGCGTCGGGCTGGCGAGCAGGATGCGGATCTCGTTCGCGCCCGGCTTCAGTGCTCCGGCGACATCGCAGACGACCTGGCGGAACATGTTCACCGAACGTCCGACCACGCGCCCGTTCACGCGGATCGTCGCCACGGTGTCGATGCCCTCGAACACCAGCTGCTGGCGCGCGCGGGCGCAATCGCCGGCGGTCGCGCGGACGGTGCGGCGCAGCTCCCAGTCCTGCTCGTCGATCCACTGCACGTCGAGCTCGTTGCGGCCGATGTGCGGATCGGCGATTGTGCGCAGCTTCTGCAGCTGGAAGTGGATGGTCCCCGGCATGGCTGCCGGCATCCAGCGGTCGAGGCCGAGCCGTCGCGGCGCCTTTCCGCGAAAAGTCGCGCAGCGGAACTGCCAGGTGCCGTCGAGGGAGCGCGTGGTGGTGGTCATGGTTCGCGGACCATAGGCCCGGTCCCGTGGGGGACAATGCGGCCGGGTCGGGGTGGAAGCGGGATTGCCGAGGCGGCAGCGCCAACCCGCGCGCCCAGTGTCCAACCTGGGCCGAACGCATAGGCTTCCATCATGTTGCTGGCCTTCGAAACCGTCGCCCGCACCGCCTCGGCCTGCGTCAGCGATGGTGCTACCGAGCTCGCCTACCGCGATCTGCACGGGCGCGAGGCGGAGATCGGCCTGGTCGATCTGCTGCAGGGTCTGATCAGGGATCTCGGCGCGCCCACCCATCTCGCGGTGTCTGTCGGCCCCGGCAGCTTCACCGGGCTGCGCATCGGCGTGATCGCGGCGCGCACGCTGGCGTGGCTCGACGACCTGCCCGTGCATGGGGTCGACAGCCTGGTCGCGCTGGCGCTCGAACAGGGCGACGGCCTGTGGTGGACCCTGATGCCGCTCAAGCGCGACACCACCTTCCATGGATTGTTCGAGGTCGCCGGCGGTTCGGTTGCGATCCTCGAGGCGACACGCGCCGATCGCGACGCCGACGCCGTCGTCCTGCATCCGCGCACGCGCGATGCGACCGCGATCGGTCCCGCCCTTGCCGCCAAGCCCGCGCTCGCCCGCCATTGGTGCCCCGGCATCGCCATCGGCGCGGCCGCTCATCTCACCGCCCGCGGCGTCGCCAAGGCCGCCGCGTCCGTCCCCGCAGCCTCCTGGCGCGACCTGCTGCCTGCGTACCACCTCGAAGCAGCTCCCGTCCTGCAACGCCGCGCGACGTCGGACGTCGCACGTCGGACGTCGGACCTCTAGACATGTCCTGGCGCAATCGGGTCGAGGTCAGCTACGGAACGCTCAAGGCGAACATCGCGGCGATCCTCGCGGCCGCCGGCGGTCGACGTGTCATCGCGGTGGTCAAGGCCGACGCGTATGGCCTCGGCCTCGAGCGCTGCGCGCGCATCTATCTCGAATCCGGCGTGTCCGCCCTCGCGGTGGCGGCGCTCAGCGAAGCCGATCGCGTGCGCGCGTCGGTGCCGGACGCGCGCGTGATCCTGCTCGGTTCGCCGCTTCCCGAGGAGCGGCCAGCGGTGGTGGCCAGCGGCTATGAAGTGTGCTGCTCGTCGCTCGAGGAGGTCCAGGAGTTCGCCCACCTGGGTTCGACGCGGGCGCCGCACCCGGTCCATCTCATGGTCGACACCGGCATGGGCCGCTTCGGCGCATGTCCCGATGACGCCGAGCGCCTGGTGCGCGTGGTGCTGCAATCGCCGAGCCTGCGCCTGGCCGGACTCGCGACCCATTACCCGATGGCTGAGGACGCCGATTTCTCCGGCGGCCAGGAGCAGGCGCTGTCCGATCTGCTGCGGCGGCTGCCCGCGCTGCCCAAGGACTGCTGGATCCATTACGCCAATTCCGAGGGCCTCTTGCTGCGTCCGGTCGGCGCCAGCCATGCCGTGCGGGTCGGCCTGCTGATCAGCGGCGTGCTTCCCGACCAGTGCCCGAACCCCGGCATCGCGCCGGCGGTGCGCTGGGTCTCCAGCCTCAGTCTGACCAAGGCCCTGCCCAAGGGCCACGGCATCAGCTACAACCGCAGTCGGATCCTCGAGCGTGACAGCCTGATCGGCATCATCCCGGTCGGGTACGCCGACGGCTATCCCATCGCCCTGTCCAACAAGGGCAGCGTCCTGGTCCAGGGCCGCCGCTGCCCGATCCTCGGCCGGATCACCATGGACTACCTGATCGTCGACCTGACCGACCTGCCGCACCCGCCGGTCCCGGGCGAGCCGGTGGTGCTCTTCGGCAGCCAGGGGGCCGAGGCGATCACCGTCAACGAACTCGCACGCATGGCCGGGACCATCCCCTACGACATCCTGTGTGGACTACGAGGCCGCTGCGAGGTCGTGGGGGTGCCGTGAGCGCGCCCTATGGAGGGGCTGGTAGGTCAGTATCCCATACCCTACAAGTCGTTCCCGTCAGGGCCCTTGGCTCGTCGACCTCCGTAGGGTACACATACTGAGATGGGGACGTCGCTCGAAACCACGACTTCCGGGTTGGCGCTGGTCGACCTGCCGGGGCTGATCCAGTCCCTGGCCTCGCAGCGCCGCGCCGGCCTGCTCAAGGTCACCGACCAGGAGACCCGCGAGGAACGACGTCTGCGCTTCTCGGGTGGTACGATCCAGTCGCTCACCGGCGGCAAGACCGAGACCTTCGGCAAGGCGCTGGTGTGGTCCGGGATGCTGTCCCCGCAGCAGCTGAGCTCGGTGCTCGCCCGACTCGGCCAGGATTGCACCCCCGACCGCCTGGTGAAGGCGCTGGTCGCGGCGAAGCTGCTCGACAAGAACGCGCTGCTCGACGCGCTCGACTGCTACGTCGAGGAGGAATTCACCACCATCCTTGGCTGGAAGCAGCCGATGCTGTCGTTCAGCGATGTCATCGCGGCCGAGGAATGGGCCGCCGTGCAGATGAAGATCGGCATGTCGATCAACCCCGGCTCGGTGCTTCTCGAAGGACTGCGCCGGCAGGACGAACTCGGCACCTTCGCCGAGGTCCTGCCCGATCCGTGGGATGCGCTGATCCGCGAGGCTTCGGTGCCGGAGCCGGCGGGCCTCTCGAAGGACGCGGCGAAGCTGCTCGAGGATTTCACCGACGGCACGGTCGCCAACAAGCTGTTCGGCTTCCCCACGCTGCCGCCGTTCCGCGCGCGCATCGCCGTCGGACAGCTGTGCCGCACCGGCATCCTGCGCACCGCGAACCTCAACGAGTTGATCGTCGAGGCCGACGCCGCGTACGCGCACGGCGACCATCGCACCGCGTACGGCCTGTACCGCCGCACTCTTGGCTTCGGCCAGGGGACCTCGCGCATCCATCTCCACCTCGCGGAACTCGCCGAGCGCTTCGGCGAAAAAGCCGAGGCCGCCGAATCCTACATGGCCGCGGTCCAGCAGATGTCGGATCCCAGCGCGACCGTGGTCGCGCTGCGCAACGCGCTGCGGCTCGGCGCCGACCGCGAGGCCGTGCTGTCGCAGATGGTCGCCATCCACCTGCAACTGGGAAACCGCGATGAGACGGTGAAGAACCTGCTGGCCCTGGCGGAACTGCACGGCGAGCGCGGCGGCCGCGAGCAGGCCATGGAGGCTGTGCGCGAAGCGCAGGAGCTCGGCGCCGACCAGGGCACCACCGCGGTGATGCTCGCGCGTTTCGCGCGCGCCGACGGCGACGTCGAGCAGGCGGCGCTGCAGCTCGAACTGGCGGCGCGCTCCTTCCATGAGAACGAACGCCTCGACGAGGCCATCACCGCCTGGCGCGAGCTACTGGCGCTGCTGCCCGGCCGCTGCGAATACGCCAAGGAATGTGCCGAGCTGCTGGTGTGGTCGGGCAAGAAGGACGAGGCCATCGTGGTGCTGCGCACCGCGCTCCTGACCCAGAAGGACGCCAGCGAGGACGTCCTGCTCCACGTCTACGAGCTGCTCGCGCAGCTGGTGCCGAACGACGTCGAGTGCCACGACTGGCTGGCGCAATCCTATGAACGGCGCCGCGACCGCGACGGCGCGACCAAGCAGCTGAAGCTGGCCGCGAGCGCGCAGGAGCGCACCGGTGACTTCTCGGAGCTCGCCGCGACCCTCGAGCGCATCATCGAGCTCGGCGGCGAGAAGATCGACACCTATGGTTGGCTGGCGCGCACGCGCGTAAAGCTGAAGCAGGAGTCTCTCGCCAGCGAGGCCTTCAGCAAGGCGGTCGACGCGCTGCTCGAACTTGGCCTGCTGAAGGACGCGCGTCCGCTGATCGAGTCGGCGCTGGCCGACCTGCCGGCGAGCCTCGCGCTGCGGCTGCGGCTCGCGCAGGTGACCAACCGCGAAGGCGACCGCGCCACCGCGATGAAGCAGTTCCTGCTCGCGGCGGATCTCGCCCGCGGATGCGGCGACCGCCCCACCGCGCGCGACATGCTGGTGCAGGCGTGCCGGCTGCGCCCCGACGACCTCGCCACGCGCGTGCGGCTCGCCGAGGTCGCCGAGGAGATCAAGGACGCGAATCTCGACTCGATCCTCGCCGACGTGGTGCGCGTCGCGGTGCGCACCACCAACCACGGCATCGCGCTCGAGCATGCCCGCAAACGCATCTCCAACGCGGGCGGCCTCGCCTACGGGCCGCGCTGCGAGCTGGTCGAATTGTTGCGGCTGTGCGGAGACACCGCGGGACAGCTCGGCACCGGCAAGCAGCTGCTCAACGAGCTGCTCGAGCAGGGCGAGTTCGAGAAGGCGGTCGAAGTGCTCAGCCGCCTGGTCGCGAGCCACCCCAAGAATTCCGAGCTGATGCTGCAGCTCGCCGAGGTCTATTCCGCGCTCGGCGACGAGCGCAAGGCCTTCCGCTTCTACAAGCACGTGGTGCCGCTCCTGCAGCTCGACGGCAAGCTGTCGGAGGCCAAGGTCGCGCTCGACCTGCTGCAGGGCATGAGCGAAGACCACGAGCTGCCGATGATCGCCATGGCGCGCGAACGCCTCGACAAGGGCCACAGCGTCGACTGGGACAAGATCCGCCAGGAAGCCGAACAGGATCAGCGCCGCCGCGCCGCTGGCATGGTGCAGCCCGCCGGCGACAAGCCGCCGGAAAAAACCGCGGTCAAGTCGGAGCGCCCGTTGCAGCGGGTGATTCCGCGGGTGATCACGCCGACGGATGATCTATAAAACCGTTCGGAGTCCTGCGTTCTGCGTTCTGGGTTGACTTTGAATCGGTTCTGACTCCTGCGTTCTTGGTTCTGGGTCGACGGGGGATAGCGCGAACGGCTTCCGTCATCGCTCTACGGAGAACTCAGAACCGGAGAACTGAGAACGGTTCAGTCCTGCGTTCTGGGTCGACTTCTTAACAGCGCGAACAGTTCCCGTCATCTCCCAACGGAGAACCCAGTACGTAGTACGCAGAACCTTTTTCGATCACGCAAACAACCGCGCAACCGTCCCCAGCCCGACGATCAGCCGATCGACATCCGCTCTCGTCGAATAGATCCCCAGACTTGCGCGGGCGGTCGCGGGGACGCCGAAGCAGCGCATCACTGGCTGGGCGCAGTGGTGGCCGGCGCGGATGGCGACGCCCTCCATGTCGAGGATCGATGAGATGTCGGCGGCGTGGGCGCCGGGCATGACGAAGCCGAGGACGGTGCTGCGTTCGGGGGCGGTGCCGATGCGGCGCAGGCCGGGGATCTCGGCGAGGCGCGCTTCGGCATACGCGAACAGTTCGCGTTCGGCCGCCGCGATCCGGGCCAGGCCGATCTCCTGCAGCCAGGCGCACGCGGCGGCCATGCCGATGGCCTCGGTAATCGGCGGAGTGCCGGCCTCGAAACGCGCCGGCGGCGGCGCGAAGGTGGTCTTCTCGAAGGTGACGGTCTCGATCATCTCGCCACCGCCGCGCCAGGGCGGCATGTCCTCGAGGATCGCCAGCTTCGCGTAGAGCGCGCCGATGCCGGTCGGCCCATAGATCTTGTGCGCCGAGAACGCCAGGAAGTCGCAGTCGAGATCGCGCACGTCCAGCGGCATGTGCGGCGCCGACTGCGCGGCGTCGACCAGGATGCGCGCGCCGACGGCGTGCGCCTTGCGCGCGAGCTCCTTGACCGGGTTGATGGTGCCCAGCGAGTTGGCGACGTGGACCAGCGACACCAGCTTGACGCGCTCGTCGCACAGCCGGTCGAAGGCCTCGAGGTCGAGCGAACCGTCATCGAGCACCGGGCAGGCGACCAGTTCGGCGCCGGTCAATTCGGCGGTGATCTGCCAGGGCACGATGTTGGCGTGGTGCTCCATGCCGGTGACCAGAACGCGATCGCCTGGGCGCAGGTGCTTCCGCCCCCACGACCAGGCGACCAGGTTGATCGCGTCGGTGCAGCCCATGGTGAAGACGATCTCGCGTTCGCTGCCGGCGTTGACGAAGCGAGCGACCGTCGCGCGGGCCTCCTCATAGAGCTGGGTCGAACGCACGCTGCGCTCGTAGAGGCCACGATGGACGGTTCCGTATTCCTCGCGCAGGAAGCGGTCCATGCGCTCGATCACGCGCAGCGGTTTCTGCGCGGTCGCCGCGCTGTCGAGATAGACGAACGGCTTGCCGTGTGCGAGCCCCTGCAGACCGGGGAACTGCGCGCGGATCGTCTCGGGGTCGAGCTTGGGCATCATCGCATCCGCAGTCTACGCTCGCGAACGGGAAAGCGAACGGGCCGTTCTGCGTGCAATACCGTTCTACGTCCTGCGTTCTCCGTTCTGCGTCCTTCCATGATCCCTTTGTCGTCGACCCAGAACGCAGAACCTCAGAACCGAGAACGCGGCCGCCACGGCCGCCTGCCGTCACCGGCCGAGCGCCCCGAGGATCTCGCGCTGGGCCAGCTCGCGCATCGCCGGCAGGTGCATCAGCTCGATGACCTCGGCGGCGAAGGCCCTCGTCAGCACCGCACGCGCGGTGCCGGCGTCGAGACCGCGGGTGCGCAGGTAGAAGAGCTCGTCGGCGTCGAGCCGGCCGACCGTCGCGCCGTGGCCGGCCTTGACGTCGTCGGCGAGGATGTCGAGCTGCGGCCGGGTGTCGACGCGGGCGCTCGGTGACAGCAGCAGGTTGTTGTTGCGCTGCGTCGCCTGCGATCCGTCGGCGCCCTTCGCGATCGCGACCAGGCCGTCGAAGCTGGCGGTCGAGGAGCCATCGGCGATGGTCTTGAACAGCTGCGTCGACGTCGTCGGTCCGACCTGATGGCGGACGCGCACGTGGTTGTGGAGTTGGCGCGTCCCGTCGAGCACCGTGGTGCCGGACAGCGCGACCGCCGAGTTCACCTCGGCCAGCGTGGCGTCGGCGGTGAAGCGCGTGAGCTCGCTTCCGCACGCCGCGATATTCCAGGTCAGCTGGGCGTCGCGTGACAGGCGCGCGGTCATGCCCCCGAACACCTGCGCTCCCGCAGAGGCCGGACCGAACTGCGTCTCGTCGACGCGCAGCACCGAGCCCGCGGCGCACCCGACATCGAAACCGATGGACGAGCGCGCGGCGCCGAGGGCGAGGTGGGTGATGGCGAGATCGACGGTGGCGGCTCGGCCGAGCTCGATCGACACCCGTGCTCCGCTGATCCCACCGCTGACGATGCTGATGATGTGCACGGGAGCCGGCACCGCGCCCTCTGCGGTCAGGCAGAGGCCTCCGCCGCCGTCAGCGAATGACCAGCACGCCGTGACATCGGTCGCGGATGCGATCTCGGAGGACCAGCGGCCCACGAGCCGTTCGCCTTCGGCCGCCTCGACACGCAGCAGATCCTGCGCGCGCAGTCCGCTCGGCAGCGCCCCGAGATTCGACAGATCGGCGCGATACGCGCCGTCCACCAGCACCAGCACCGCGGCGATCCCTGGCAGTCGCGCGCGGTCCGCTGCCGACGCGCCGAGCGGCGAGCGGGCGGTGGTCGGCGGCTTGGCCAGCGGAGCGAGACGGACATAGCGCCAGGATTCTAGCGTATTGGTCGGCAGGCCGAGGGTCTGGGCGCGCGAGCGCGCCGC